>JAYUXG010000376.1:0-3867 GCA_043753125.1 Saprospirales bacterium
ATTTATTCAGATCGCATCCCCACAATCCGTAAAAGTCGCATGACTTAAAATCGGGAAAGGGGAAATCTATTCTTTACTAGTATTCATGCAACAAAGCCCCTCTAAAGTGCAGTTAAATTCCCCATTCGAATTGGTATGGCCACAGGCTTGGCTAAAGTATTCGTCTGCTGAATGACGTTTTGGCCTTGCCATGTTAAGATATACAAACACTCCCTCAATTGGTACTCCGGTTTTTTGATCGGTCACTCTTCCTTTGATAATAGTGGGGTCGTCCTTACCGCAGCTCGGTATAAACAGCCCCAAAGCCAGCAAAAAACAAGAAAGCAATATCATCTTACTCATAACCAAAAAAATAAAAAAGTAAAAAAAATTTAACGCCGCAACACCATCTTATCCTCCGCCGGGGCGGTCGGGTCGGTGGGCCAAAAAGTGTGGAGGATCATCTCCGTATCGCTCAGGGCATCTATACGTATGTAAAACGGCTCATCTTCCAGGCCGGGGATGATCACTTGGATAAGAGTACTGTCGCCAGGAAGCGTCCAGGTGCTGGTCAAATCGATGGGAAAAGGATCGTCACAAGCGGTATTGTCGTCTTGCAGCCGCAGCGTATTATCAGCGTTGAACGTCCAAACGGCATCACCGTCGCAAGGCTCGCTGTGCAGCACAAAAGTGCCATCGTGGTCATCGTCGGTCCAAAGTTCCTTTTCGATCCAGGTGCCGAGTATTTTTTCGCTGTTGGTGGGTTCTGGCGGGGGAGGTTCCTCGGTCTTTTTGCAACCGGGCAGGGCGAGGAGCAGGAGCGCGAAGCAAAAGAAATAGGGCAGGCCAAGCGACAGATAGCGCATAAAAGAGCGGTTGGAATGGGTGCAATATATAGAAAGAACCAATGCCACAAAGGTCTGCTGCTTTTCCGGTCAACGCAAGCGAGGAAAATTATGGTTTTCATAAGATTTCTGGCGGTTTGCATAAGATTTTTTGCGCTTTTATAAAAAATAGCGTATGCCCAGTACCTTTACCATTCAACTACCAACCACCGCTACCCTATGAACACGGCACAAGAAATCGAACACCAACGCCGCAGTACGCCCGGTATGACCCAGGAGAAACTGTCCGAAAAAATTGGCATCAGTGTCCAGACTTATCGCAACAAAATAAAGGGCAGGTCGTCCTTTAAGATCGAGGAAGTGATAACGGCGGCAACGGCCATGGGCGTGTCCGTAGAGCAACTCCTCGACCAGAATGACGATTCCTCTCCCCCCGCACAGCGTATGAGCAGATAAAGGCCAGCCTTTTTCCGGGCAGCACAATGGGAAGCAGGCAATAGACCTATTGGTCTTAATCCCTTGATAATCATGCTCCTATTGGCCTGCTTTTCCAGCCCTCAAAAAATCGGTGGACAATATTTGACCTCATTTTCAACGAGTTGTGCAAAAAACTTTTAAAAAAGTTGTTGTACTGCTTGTTCGTCCGAAAATGCCGTTTTACTTTTGCGGCCTCTTTGGCGGAAGCCTACTTTGATGTATCCGCCGATTATCCAATATTTCAACATTTCAACAGCAATAGCATGAACACGCTGAGTTACCGGACCGAGTCCATTAGTGCGGAGAAGGCCGAGCGCAAGTGGTACGTGGTGGACGCCAAAAACCAAGTGGTCGGCCGCTTATGCGCCCAACTGGCCACCATCCTGCGCGGCAAGAACAAGCCCTCCTACACCCCCCACGCCGACACGGGCGATTACATTATTGTCATCAACGCCGAGAAAGTCCGCTTCACTGGCGACAAGTGGAACCAAAAAGAATACAAGGACTTTTCGCACCACCCAGGTGGCCTGAAGATCACGATGGCCGTGGAAATGCTGGAGAAGCACCCTATTCGTATCCTCGAACGCGGGGTGAAAGGAATGTTGCCCAAGACCAAGCTGGGAAAGGCTATGATCAAGAAAATGTTCGTGTACGAAGGCTCCGACCATCCGCACGGTGCGCAAAAACCTGAAACCATCAAATTTTAATTATGAATTATAGATTATGAATTATCCGTAGAGTGGACTCGCGATTGGCGATAATTCATAGTTCCTAATTCCTAATTTATCATTCTAAACATATTGTAATTCATGGAAATGATAAATGCGATCGGGCGCCGGAAAACGGCAGTGGCCCGGGTGTATCTGATGAAGGGAGAAGGAAATATCACGGTGAACGGCAAAGACTACCGCGAGTATTTTCCCCAGATTCACGTGCAGCATAATGTGACCGACCCATTCACTACGGTGGGTGCGGAGAACATCTACGACCTCAAGGTAAACGTGCGCGGCGGTGGCTACAAAGGTCAGGCCGAAGCCGTACGCATGGGTCTTAGCCGTGCCTTGGTGAAACTCAACGAAGAGTTCCGCAAGCCACTGAAAGCCCGCAAGTTCCTCACCCGCGACAGCCGCTCGGTGGAACGCAAGAAGTACGGTCGGCCCAAGGCGCGCAAGAAATTCCAGTTCTCCAAACGATAAAGAAACAGTTATGAGTTATGAGTTATGAGTTATCGCCTGTTGGTCAATAATTTACAACTCATAACTTATAACCCATAACTCATAATTCAAATCTTGCTTTTGAACAATGCAAAGGCCCACTTATAAAGAATTGCTCGACGCCGGTTGCCACTTTGGTCACCTGCGCAAGAAATGGAACCCGAAGATGACGCCATACATTTTTATGGAGCATAAGGGGATCCATATCATCGACCTCAACCGCACCGCCGAGTGCATGGAGCGCGCCGCCCTCGCCATGAAAGCCATGGCCAAAAGTGGCAAGAAGATCATGTTCGTAGCTACCAAAAAGCAGGCCCGCGAGATCGTGCAGAAAGCTGCTGAGAGCGTCGGGATGCCGTTCGTGACCGAGCGTTGGCTGGGTGGCATGATGACCAACTTCCAGACCATCCGCAAGTCGGTGAAGAAAATGCAAAACATCGAGCGGATGCTCGGCGACAGCACACTAACCTCCATTACCAAAAAAGAACGCCTGACCCTCAGCCGCGAACACGCCAAGATGGACAAGCACTTTGGTGGTATTGCCAGCCTCAACCGCTTGCCATCCGCCGTGTTCATCGTGGACATTCACCACGAACACCTGGCCCTCGCCGAAGCCAAGAAACTTGGCGTGAAAACCTTGGGCATGGTGGATACTAACTCCGACCCCACCCTGGTGGACTACGCTATCCCGAGCAATGACGACGCTTCCAAAGCTATTTCGTTCATCACCAACTATTTGGTGGAGGCCATTCGCGAAGGATTGGAAGAGCGTAAAGCCATGAAGGGCGACGAAAAAGAGGTGGCCGAAGCGTAAAAGAGTTATGAGTTATGAGTTATAAGTTATTGGTTGATAGGAAGATGCAGTTAGTTTTCCTAAGTCCCTGTAGACTATGAACCATTGACGGATATGCCCATAACTTGTGGCCCACCATTCATAACTCATAACTCATAACTAAAAAGTCGTATGAGCGAAATCAAAATTTCCGCTGCCGGTATCAATAAGCTGCGCCAAATGACCGGCGCGGGCATGATGGATTGCAAAAAAGCCCTCGAAGAGTCCAACGGCGACTACGAAGAGGCGCAAGACTACCTGCGCAAAAAAGGCATTGCCAAAGCCGCGAAGCGCGAAGACCGCGAAGCCAAGGAAGGAGTAGTGGTGGCGCGCACAAATGCTGACCAAACCAAGGGGATCATCGTGGCCCTCAACTGCGAGACCGATTTTGTGGCCCGCAACGAGAATTTCATCACGATGACCCAGAAACTGGCCGACATCGCCTTGGAAAGTTTCCCACCGACGCTGGATGCATTACTCGATCTGCCTTTCGACGAGAAGGGCAGCATCCGCGAAAAAG
>JAYUXG010000377.1:0-3864 GCA_043753125.1 Saprospirales bacterium
TGGGTCAGGATGAACTCCAAGTCTTCGCGGTCTTTGACAGTCATGGATGGCTGCTTCACATTGGTGTCGGGCAGGTTCACGCCTTTGTTGCTGCTGAGTACGCCCCCGTAGAGGCAACGCAGCCGGACGACATCTTTTTTGTTTGTTTCGGCTACTTCGAACACCAATTTACCGTCGTCCATCAAGATGCGCTCACCCACTTCACAGTCCTCCGCGAATTCATCGTAAGACATATAAATCTTGTCCATCGTACCCAGCACCTCCTCGTTCACAATAGTGATGACGTCCCCGGGCTTTAGCAGCAGGGCGTTGTCCTTGATCTTTCCAACGCGCAGCTTCGGACCTTGCAGGTCGGCCAGAATGCTGAGGTGCATGCTGTTTTCCGCGTTGATGCGCACGAGGTGTTGAATGACCTTCAAGTGATCGTCGTGGGTGCCGTGGCTGAAATTGAGGCGGAAAACGTCCACGCCGGCCTGGGCCAGTTCCAGCAATTTTTCGTAGGTATTACAAGCGGGGCCAACCGTGGCCACGATTTTGGTGTTTTGCGAACCGTCTTTGCGCATAGCCATCTCTTTTGATGTGTGTACAACTTACAATAAGTGCTGGGCCAAAAGTAGGACGACCAAAGGCATTGTGGCTATTGTGGCACATTGTTTTTATAGATTTAATGCTTGCCATGTCGGTACTTCCCCCAAGACACGGGAACAAGACCGAACATATTGGTGGGTATAAGCCCATTTTCTACGGGAACAAAGTAAAAAATGCTCCTAAAAAACTTTGTTAGACCCAAGGATTTGCCTTTCTTTGCCCCTTGAAAAATTAACTTTTTCTCACTAAAGTTTTACAAAATCATGGCACAAACCGTAGCCGAACGCGTAAAAAAGATTATCGTCGACAAATTGGGCGTAGACGACAATGAGGTAATTCCTGATGCCAACTTCATCCAAGACCTCGGTGCCGACTCGCTCGACACTGTGGAATTGATCATGGAATTTGAGAAAGAATTCGACGTATCCATACCAGACGAACAAGCGGAAAAAATCCAGACGGTCGGCCAAGCAGTGGAATATCTCGAAGCACAGACCAACGCTTAGATACCAAGCCGGAACAACCTGTCGTTTTTTCGGTGTTTTTTGGTTAAAAAGGTTCAAAACCGCCGTGGTTTTGAACCTTTTGCGTTTTTTTACCTATTTACAAAAGCCCAACCTAAAAGTTGGTGCTACCCGGCATTTCGGCGAGAGATTGTACCTTTGCTCGCTTCTTGAGGGCGTCCCAACTGCTGGTATAGGCGGGGATAACCTTTCAAAATTGTTTCTACAAAATTGAGTTCATGAAACGAGTCGTCGTCACCGGCATTGGTGCCATTACTCCCATCGGCAACACCGTAGCCACCTACCTGGAAGGACTGCAAAAAGGAGTGAACGGGGCTGGCCCCATCACCCAGTTTGATGCTACTTTATTTAAAACCCGCTTTGCCTGCGAAGTCAAAGGGTTCGACCCGACGGCAATCATGGATAAGCGGGAAGTGCGGCGGGTGGACCGCTTTACCCAGTTCGCGATGGGTGCCGCCGCCGAGGCCATTAGCAATTCGGGCCTGGACCTGGAAAAAATAAACAAACTCCGCGCTGGCGTTATTTGGGCATCTGGCATCGGCGGCATCCATACCTTTGAAAAAGAGGTGGAAGACCATATTACGGGCAACGGCACCCCCCGGCATAATCCCTTCCTGATCCCCAAGATGATCAGCAACATGGGCGCGGGCATGATTTCTATTCAGTACGGCTTTATGGGCATCAACTACGCTACCGTGTCGGCCTGCGCCTCTTCGTCCCATGCCATCATCAACGCGGCGGACTACATCCGCATGGGTAAGGCGGATCTTATGGTCGCGGGCGGCTCGGAGTCCACCATCTCCAAGACGGCGGTGGGCGGTTTCAACTCCATGAAAGCCATGAGCGAACGCAACGACGACCCGTTGACCGCCTCGCGGCCCTACGACCAAGACCGCGACGGTTTTGTGTTGGGCGAGGGCGGTGCAGCCTTGCTGCTGGAAGAGTACGAACACGCCCGCCAGCGGGGGGCGCACATCTACGCCGAGTACGTAGGCGGGGGCATGACCGCCGATGCCTACCACATTACGGCCCCGCACCCGGAGGGCATCGGGGTAACCGAAGTGATGCGGGTGGCCCTGGAAGAGGCCGAGATGCGGCCCAGCGATATTGACTATATCAATACCCACGGCACTTCCACCCCATTGGGGGATGTGGCCGAACTGAAGGCCATCGTCAAGATATTCGGCGACGAGGCCCACAAAGTGAATATTTCCTCGACCAAGAGCATGATGGGCCACTTGTTGGGTGCCGCCGGTTCCGTAGAGGCGATAGCCTGCATTCTGGGTATGCAGCATGGCTTTGTGCCGCCCACCATCAATCACTTCACGGACGACCCGGAAATAGACCCGCGCTTGAACCTGACCTTCAACGAAGCCCAGCAACGTCCCATCAGGGCCGCTTTGAGCAATACGTTCGGGTTCGGCGGCCACAATGCTTCCATCATTTTCCGGCAGGTCTGAGTACCCGTCCAAAACCTTATTCTGTGCGCTTCCTTCGACGTTTTTACAATTATTACTTTCATCCTGACAAAGAATTGGCCCGTCGGCTCCGTCATCTCATCGGCTTTACACCGGTGCATTTGCCCTTGTTCAAGCTGGCATTTTTTCACAAAAGCACCTTCACGACCCGCGATTATGCCATCTCCAACAACGAGCGCCTGGAGTTCCTGGGCGATGCCGTGTTGAGTACCATCGTTGGGGAGTATCTATTCAAGAAATACCCCAACTGCGATGAGGGGTTTCTCACAAAAATGCGCTCCAAGATCGTGAAGCGCAACTCGCTGGACGACATTGCGGATAAGATGGGCCTGGATATGTTTTTGGCCAACTACAACCAGACCCGGCTCTCTAAATCTATGCTTGGCAATGCGTTGGAAGCCCTCGTTGGGGCAGTTTATATCGAGGTGGGCTACAACGGCACCAAGCACTATGTGGTGCAGCGGGTGCTGCGCAAATACCTGGATATCCACGAGTTGGAGAGTTTTGACGACAACTATAAAAGCCAACTGTTGGAGTGGTGCCAGAAAAATGGCCACGCCATTGAGTACAAGGTGGTGGCCAAATATAAGAGCGAAAAGCGCGATAAATTCAAGGTGGCCGTGTTCGTGGACGGCAAGAAGCTGGGCACCGCCGACGACTTCAACAAAAAGAGCGCGGAGCAGTTGGCCAGCGAACGGGCCATGACCGCGCTGGGCATGCTGGGGGGCGCGGGGTTGGTGCCGCTGGCGGATTCGGAGGAAATGGAGTAACTTACAAACAGTCCCAGTCGTACAGGACCCGGGAAAAATCGCGGGCTACCAAGTCCTTCTCCCGGATGAAAAAGTGCCCAACCCCTATGTCGCCCCACATCAAGTCCATTGGTTCGTCCGAGTCCAGCTGGAAGAGCAATAGCATCGGATCGCTGGCGCGGCGCGGGTCATCTTGGGTGAAGTAAGCGTAGCCCCCCACCTTATGCCCCTGCGGGCGCACCATCTTGCCGTATTCCTCCATCACGTCCCATTCTTTTTCGCCAAATTGCTGGAAGAAATCCTGCCCAAGTATTTCAAAAAATTGATAGTCCGTCACCGAAGCCACTTCTTCAGCCAAGGCAAACTTCAGCGGATACGACTCTTCCGGGTGGTGCGGCAACAGATCGTCGTAGTCGCGCAGCACCGGAAATTTTGTTTGCAACGCCGCATCGTTCCTTACGACATTCGGATGGTACAGCACCCGAAAGGTGTCGGGGTTTTCGCCATCATCGAAATCCATGCCGT
>JAYUXG010000378.1:0-3857 GCA_043753125.1 Saprospirales bacterium
TTCTACACTTAAAGCACGAATAAACACTTGATTAGCACCACATCCCGACGGACAAAGACCGTCCCACAAAACTTCGAGGCACTCAACCACTGCATTGTCGAAGGTATCCGCGACAAGAAAGGCAAAAATATTGTTCAATTGGACTTGCGGAAACTGGGTGAAGCACCGGCTGATTTTTTCATCATTTGCGAAGGCGATTCCAGTACCCACGTAAAGGCCATCTCGGACAGCATTTACCAAAAAGTGAAGGAGGCTACTCACACTATGCCCATTCATACGGAAGGTTCTAAAAATGCCAGCTGGGTATTGATCGACTACTTCAATACGGTGGTCCATGTTTTCCACCCGGAGACCCGCCAATTCTATGAGATCGAGCAACTTTGGAGCGATGCCGAAGTGACCGAGTTTGGCGAGATTTAGCACAATTTTTCAAAACGGTGTACCGTCGGCTTACCATCGTGGGCCGGTTAGCACCATCCAGCTATAATGGAACAAGACAATAAGAAAAAACGCGGCAACGATTCGGACGATCAACGTCCGCAACGCGAAGATAACGGCGGAGGCGATGGTATGCCCCGTATCAATTTCACCTGGTTCTATGTCCTCATCGTCTTTGGTCTTATTGGCCTTTACCTGGCGAAAATGATGGGTACGGAACACCGTACCAACTGGGCAGAGTTCGAGAAATGGGCGCGTAAGGGCCACATTGACCGCTTGGTGGTGGTGAACGAAAAAGAGGCGTACGTGTATATCAAACGCGATTCGCTGGGCTTTGGCGACCACAAAAACATCAGTGCGGAGCAGCCGAAAGGCCTCAACGTGGATATGCCCAACTACGTGTTCAACATCGGCAATCTGGAGGCGATTGGGGCCAATCTCAAGGACCTCAACGATACCTTAGCCAAGGAAAAGAAGGGCAAGATCATTCCCATATACGACACCCGCACCGATTGGACCAGCACCATGCTGCCCTATATGCTGATGATCCTGCTTTTCGTCGGTCTGTGGATGTTCATCATGCGACGCATGGGTGGCGGGGCTGGCGGGCCGGGTGGCCAGATTTTCAACATTGGTAAGTCCAAGGCTACCCTTTTTGACCAAAATACTAAAGTCAACATCACCTTCGCCGATGTGGCGGGGCTGGATGAGGCGAAGGAAGAAGTGATGGAAGTGGTGGATTTTCTCAAAAATCCGAAGAAATACACCGTATTGGGGGGTAAAATCCCGAAAGGGGTGTTGCTGGTCGGTCCTCCGGGTACTGGTAAGACTCTGCTGGCGAAAGCCGTGGCCGGGGAGGCCAATGCGCCTTTCTTCTCCATTTCCGGTTCCGATTTTGTGGAAATGTTCGTTGGTGTCGGGGCGTCCCGCGTCCGCGATCTGTTCCGACAGGCCCGCGAGAAGGCACCATGCATCATTTTTATCGACGAAGTAGACGCCATTGGCCGGGCCCGCGGACGCGGTGCCATTCAGGGCGGCAACGACGAGCGGGAAAATACCCTGAACCAATTGCTGGTAGAAATGGACGGCTTCCCGACCGACAAGGGGGTGATTCTGATGGCCGCTACCAACCGGCCCGATATTCTGGACAATGCCTTGATGCGCCCAGGTCGCTTTGACCGTCAAATTGGCATTGGCCGTCCTGACCTGAATGGGCGGGCGCAAATCTTTGAAGTCCATATGCGGAGCATCAAGGTTAGCCCGGAAGTGACCGCTATGGCCCTTTCCGAAATGACGCCCGGTTTCGTGGGTGCTGACATTGCCAACGTGTGTAACGAAGCGGCCCTGATCGCGGCCCGCCGCGAAAAGACGGCGGTGTACATGGACGATTTCAACTATGCCCTCGATAAAGTGATCGGTGGCTTGGAGAAGAAGAACAAAATCATTAGCCCGGAGGAAAAGCAGATCATCGCTTACCACGAAGCGGGCCACGCTATCTGCGGCTGGTTTCTGGAACACGCCCACCCATTGGTGAAGGTGACCATTGTGCCGCGCGGTCTGGCTGCGCTCGGCTACGCCCAGTACCTGCCCAAAGAACAGTACATTACCCGTAAGGAGAAGCTGCTGGACGATATTTGCATGACCCTGGGTGGTCGGGCGGCGGAGTCGGTTGTGTTTGACAAAATCAGTACGGGCGCACAGAGCGATCTGGACCACATCACGCGCCTCTCCTACGAGATGATCGTGAACTATGGCTTTAGCGAAAAAGTGGGTAATGTGTCGTACTACTCCATGCTGAACGACAGTTACTCCCGTCCTTTTTCGGAGCAGACAGCGTTTATGATTGATCAGGAGGTGAAAAACATGATTGAAGAGCAGTACGACCGTTCCAAGGCCTTGTTGCGCGACAAGCGCAAAGAGCTTGATGCCCTGGCCAAGGCTCTGCTGGATAAAGAGGTGCTGCACCGGGCCGACCTGGAGAACATCATCGGCAAGCGGCCCTTCATTGATCCCACGCCGGGCGAAAGTGCCAGTGTGCCAGATATCGGACCGATGAGTCGGGATGAGGACGAATAGACAATTCACCATTATAACGGGAGCACCAATTTTCCTTCCCTGATGTGCTCCCCCCGTAGAAAGGGATAAGCCGCGCTGAGCAATCAGCGCGGCTTTTTTTTGTGGGTTTTCGTAATTTGCGCCAACGCACTGCCGCCTTTTTTCGTCTTTCGACTAATGTGGCCTATCCATTAAATATGTTTGAAATTGAAATACCTTTATTTTTTCAATAACCAAGTATATCTATCTATATGCGCGCCTTACTTTTTATGCTAGTTGCTAATTGCCTGGTCCAAATATTGCCCGCCCAGCCATCCACCCTGCACATTTTTCCCGACCCCTTGCTCCAGACGCAGTGTCCGGGCAATGAGATTACCTACTATATTTTCCCTTGGGCCTCTACTTGTCCGGCATCTTTCACCGTGGTCGGTGGCGAAGTGTTGAGACAAGGTGTTTACAATGGCAAATTAAACGTAACCATTGTGTGGGAAGAGACGATTGATTCTATACCGGGACGTTTAGCCCTTACGTGGGGAGACAGTATTTGTGAGCATGGCATATTCAGCAAGACTTGGGATTTCCCCATTTCTTATAGTCTAGCTTATAAACCCATTGTTTTTGGGTCGAGTCAGTCTTATCCTATGGGGATAGGTACCATGATATTGCTTGAGGCGGCTATCGAGGCACCTATCGATACCTCTGTGGCCAGGTTGCCCACTGTATTTGAGTGGCAGGCCCCTCCTGAGTGGGGCATTTTTGGCTATTATATCTCTCCCGATGTGGGTACTACGGACAGTAAAAAGGCACTCTATATTTCTTTGTACAACCCCTTGACCGAAGGCTGCGTACGGGTGCGCAGCCAATCCACTTGCGGCAAATGGAGTGAATGAACGGATTATTGCCTACAGGGAACTATTCCGTCACCCTGCCCGCTCCGATTGGGCCGAGAAGTTTTTCTCTGTGGCGATACGACCGAGACTTGGGTGTCCGTGCCTGCTTTTACGCTGCCGGAAATACCACAATTGCCACCATACATCTGGTCAACGCCATCGTGGATTTGCCCAGCGGTTGGTACACCTTACGGGCCACCATCGGGAACCAGATTGTCATCAAGCCCATGTTGATCGCCCATTAATCCCTGGAAAAGCCGTTTTTTGCACCAACGCCCCATGACGTTTTTGCGTTAGCCCATATATCTTAAGCAGTGACCTTTATATGATGATCAAAACCATACTTTTCATGTTCTTCGCCAGCTGTCTCTTTTGGAAGTTGTCGGCTCAAGCCCCGGTCTTGACTATTTTCCCTAACCTTGTCGGCGGGCCACAGTATCCCAATGTGGAGACCACGTACTACATCTTCCCTTG
>JAYUXG010000379.1:0-21679 GCA_043753125.1 Saprospirales bacterium
TAATAGCGAGGCCCGCTGCACAAAGGTGCAGCGGGCCTCGTTCGTTTGTAATTCTTATGCCGCTACTTCAGATAGAAACGGCAAGGCATCCAAAGCAGCACTTTTTGAACAAAAATATCAACATCAAACCCTAGCAATGGCCCAAAATATTATTGATAAACCCCTGACTATCAAAGAACGGGATGGAGTTGGATGATTGAAAGAATCGCGCAAAGTAGGGAAACTATTGACGACACCTACAACCCCTCCACCACCTTCCGATCATTCGCCAATCTCGGCACCTTATTCTGCCCGCCCAATTTTCCCTGTGTTTTCATATAATCCCGGAAAGCATCGCGACGTAAAGGCCTGATCTTCAAAGGCTGTAAAATATTGCCAGTAATCAAATCGTCGTAATAGATGTTCTGCTGGCGCATCCGGGTGTCCACCGCTTGGGCAAAAGTATTGAGATCGGCAGGTACGTTATCAAACTCAATGAACCACTCGTGGTAGGGCAGACCCCCTTCTGGCGGGTTCACCTGCGGGGCCACGGTGAACTCGATAATGCGGATGCCCGCTGCATTGGCCACGGGCAGCAACGATTCTTCCACTTCCTTACCAATGACGTGTTCGCCAAAGGCAGAAATGAAATGCTTCACTCGCCCGCTGACCACAATACGGTAAGGATTTTTACTGACGAATTGCACCGTGTCGCCCAAGTCATAGCCCCACAAGCCGGCGTTGGTGTGCAAGATGAGCGCATAGTTGACGCCCAGTTCCACGTCTTCCAGCCATAATCGCGTAGGGTTTTCCTGAAAAATTTCCTCGGCGGGCACAAACTCGAAAAATATCCCGGCATCTACATTGAGCAACAGGCCCTGACTAGGAAAGGCATCCTGGAAAGCAATGAACCCTTCCGAGGCCGGGTAGGTCTCCACGCTGTCCACCGGGCCACCGACCAGGGCTTCCAGTTTGGCGCGGTACGGCTCAAAGTTGACCCCACCGTACGCAAACACGGAAAAATTGGGAAATACTTCCTTTACCGTGCGCTTGCCCGTCCGGGCCAACAACCGCTCGTAGTACATCTGCACCCAGGGCGGAATGCCGGAAATCAGACGCATATCGGCGTTAACCGTCTCATCGACAATACGTTCGAGTTTTTCTTCCCAATCCTCAAGGCAGTTGGTGGACCAGGAGGGCAGTTGATTGGTGCGCAGCCAGGCGGGCACCAAATGGTTGGAAATGCCGCTCAGCCGCCCGGTCGGGATGCCCGCGACTTCGTCCAGGGTGGGGCTGCCGGAGAGAAAGATCATTTTGCCGTCCAGCCATTGGCCGTGGCCGGTGCGGGCGAAGTAGTTGAACACGGCGTTGCGGGCCGTGCCGAAGTGCAGCGGTGTGCTGGCTTTGCTCATGGGTATGTATTTCACGCCCGACGTAGTACCAGACGTCTTGGCGAAATAGGCGGGTTGGCCCGGCCATAGTACATCCTTTTCGCCGTGTTTGATGCGTTCGACATAGCCTTTCAGGTCTTCGTAATCCCGGATCGGTACGGCTTGCTTAAAAGCCTCGTAATCATGTACTTTGCTGAAATGGTGGTCGCGCCCAAAGGCCGTGGTGCTGGCTTGGCGCAGCAAATTTTTTAGTACCTGCTCCTGGCGACCCAGTGCATCGGCTGACCAGCGATCAATGGAGCGGGCGATGATTTTAGCGTAGGGGCGAAGGAGCGTGGCGCGGAATCCCATTGGTCGGGTGATGGTTGATAAAAAACCGCAAAGAGGCCATAGGCCTTTTTGCGGTTCCATTTAATCTGAAAAAAGATTTTTATGCAGCTGAAGCTTTTAATTTTTGGCGTTCAATATCCAAATCGTAAGCCGACTGAACCCTTAGCCAAAAATCGGCACTGATACTCAGAAGAGTTTCCAAACGAAGAGCCATTTGTGCGCTAACGTGACGCTTTTCGTGTAAAAGCTCACTCAATTGACTTGGTTTTATGTTTAATTGGGCCGCAAAGTCAGACTTTTTGATGCCACGCGCCGCAATCTCCATAGCAATCACTTCGCCGGGATGAAGGGTGACATCGGTAGTGATAGGGTGTTCTTTTTTACTGAGAACTATGAAAGAAGCCATGAGGAATAAAGATTAGTTTTTAATAGAAGATAGGGAGAGGATAATCCGCTCCCATCACTTAGCTGTAATGATTGGTCAGCTCTTCGACGATTAATGTTTCTGCAAAAAAACAATATATGTGAAGGTAAGGCATTTCTTATTTTTCACAAAATTTGTGAAAAATATTTTTTTCAATGGGTCGCCTTTTGCCCAGTTCGCACCAAGGTGTCGGTTATTCATTGGCTTTTACACCTCGTTTGCAGACCAATTTGCCACGTGCAGGAGCCATCATGTGCAAAAACTTTCCAAACCATCCCCCGAAACACCGAAAATTCGCCGCCAAACCCCTATTTTTGCGTTTTGCAAAAATCCATCCTCTTTTATGGCGCAGCCCGGAAACGAGCGCATTGATCTTTACCTGAGTAGCAACGCGACTACCCAATCGTTGGATAAAGGCCTGTACATCTATCGCCAGGGCAAGTATGACCTGTTGATGATGGATATCAAGGAGGGTGGGCTGGCCATCTTCAAGGTGCAGAGCGAGCGGGGCGGCGACCAGTACACGGTGACTATCCGCAATTTTCAAGGGAAGAAGGGCCTGACCGCTGCCTGCACCTGCCCTTACGACTGGGGCGGTCTTTGCAAGCACCGGGTGGCGGCCCTCATGGCCTTGAGCGAACGCAACCTAATCGAGACTCCGGAGCCGGAGGCAGAATATGCCATGCTGGACAACGAGGTGTGCCTGACCGATTTGAGCGACCAAAGCCTGCGCAGCAATACGGCGGATAGTACTTGGAAAAATAAAGCGAATTTCAAAAAGGTGGCCCTCTACACCACCCACAATGGGTTGGCGGAAGGAAAGGCCAGCTTTCAAAAGCAGGATTTTACGTTCCGTTTTGTGCGCACCGGCCCGGGCGTGGTGCAGTCGTCCTGCTCCTGTGCCCAAGTGTTACCCGACCCATTATGCGCACACAAGCTGTCAGCCCTGCTGGCCCTGCGCGAGCAGTTCGGCCTGCTGGCCTTTGAAAGTATGCGCGACTGGACGGAGGAAAAGAACCGCCTGCTTGGCGAGTATGGTTTCTCGTTGGACGACGAGCTGGAAGGAAAATTCCGCTTCAGTGTGAACGATAAGGGCCGCTTAGAGATGCAAGTGGTAGACAAATCTATCCGGTCGCCGCAGCAACTGGGCCAGTGGTGGCAACGCGCTGTACCGCTTCCAACAGCGACCAGCCAGCAATTCTCTATTCCCAAAGTCGTTGACAAAGAAGAAGATACGCTACAGCGGGTGCTGGTGTACGCCCTCACCCGACTGGACCAAACTACCCTGCCCGACGTAATCTTGGTGCCACTCACCGCCCGCTACCAACCGGAAAAGCAAAAGCTGAGCCACCTCGGCAAAATGGAGAATATGTACTCCACTTACAGCGAACAGTCCGAGGTGCCAGAGATCACCCAGACCGACAGCCGCTTGTTGAACATCGCCAAAAAGAGTTTTAGTACCAATGCCCTGATGCAGGCCATCCGGGCCTCCGGTGAACAAATGCCGCGCTGGTACTACCAGAGTCTGGTGGTGGCCGACCTGAGCGAAACGGCACGCTTGGCCGCACAGGAATATTTGGGGCAGATATGGGCGACGGCACTGCCGCTGCTGCGCGACAAAATCACCGTGCTGACCGCCGATGCGCAGCACCGCGCGAATTCGCTGACCCGCGTGGAAGTATTGCCCCTGCCAGTGAAGCCCAATTTCCAACTGCGGGAAGAGGGCGATTTTGCGGTGCTGGAAGCCTTTGTGCTGTTGGGCGAAGAGAGCGTCCCGGTGTCGAAGCTCAATTTTCAAGGTTTTTGGCTGATCCACTACGAAGGTAAGATTGCCAAAATAGCCGACCATGCTGCCGCCACTGTGTTGCACCAGCTGGCTCCGGCCGGCAGTGTGCGGGTAAAAAAGAGCTTTCTGCCCAATTTGTTAGCGGAGTTCGTCCTGCCGCTGACCACCCAGTTTTCGGTGGAATTCAACATTGACAAAGATATTGACTACCAGAGCCTGACGTTTCAGCAAGGACGCATCTATCTGAAGGAAGACGAAGAGAGTCTGCTCTTGGTACCCATGTTTGCCTATCAAAACCCCGCTTCCGAGGAAGCGGAATTTGAGTTTTTGCTGGATGGCAAAAAGGAGCGGGTCACGTACCTGAACGACCAGATCACGGTGTGGGAGCGGGTGCCGGAACGGGAACACGATTTTTACCATTTTGTGCAGGCCTTACACCCCGATTTTGAGCAACAGGCGGGCCAGGCTTTTTTCCACCTGCCGTTTGCTGAAGTGATGAGAAATCAGTGGTTGTTCCACTTTTTTGAACACGCCAAATCGCAGGAAGTGCCGATTTTTGGTTTCAGCCAACTCAAGAAATTTAAGTACAACCCCAATCGTGGGTCGATCAACATCCGCGCTTCGTCCGGCATTGACTGGTTCGATATGAAGGTGGAGGTTGCCTTTGGCGATCAGTTTGTGTCGCTGGCGGATGTGCGCAAAGCGATTTTGAAGAAGCAGAATTACATCCAGCTAGGCGATGGCACACTTGGGATGTTGCCGGAGGAATGGATGGAAAAATACGGGTCGCTGTTCAAGTTCGGGCAGGTGAAGGGCGACGAACTGAAACTTTCCAAGTTGCATTTCTCGCTGATCGATGACCTGTACTCGCTGATTGACGACGAAGAAATTCAGCAGGAAATCCAGGAAAAGAAACAGAAGTTGCTGTATTTCAAAGAGATACAAGACGTGCCGCTGCCTAAGAACATCACCGCCAACCTGCGGGACTACCAGCAGGAAGGCTACAAATGGCTGCACTTTCTGGACGAATTCAGTTGGGGGGGCTGCCTGGCCGACGATATGGGCCTGGGCAAGACCGTGCAGGTGCTGACTTTTTTGCAGGAACAAAAGAACCGTTTCCCCGATGCCGTGAACTTGGTAGTGGTGCCCACCACCCTCATCTTTAACTGGCAGGCCGAGGTGGACAAATTCGCCCCCGAAATGCGCATCCACGTTCACCGGGGCATCGGGCGGCAACGCGATCTGAGTTTTTTGAAAGACTGCGACATTGTACTGACCACCTACGGCACTTTGCGCAGCGATATTGACACTTTCAAAGACTTCAAATTCAATTACATAGTACTCGACGAATCGCAGGCCATCAAAAACCCCGATTCATTGACTTCCAAGGCGGTTAAACTGCTCACGGCCAAGAATCGCCTGGTGATGACTGGCACCCCGGTCGAGAACAACACGTTCGATTTGTACTCGCAGATGGACTTTTTGAATCCGGGCTTACTGGGTGGCCAGGAGTTTTTCCGCACCGAGTTTGCCACGCCGATTGACAAATACCGCGATGAGCACAAGGCCCGCGAACTGCGCAAACTGGTGTATCCGTTCCTGTTGAAACGCACCAAAGAAGAAGTCGCCAAGGACCTGCCGGACAAGACTGAGACCATTCTTTTTTGTGAAATGGGCAAGAAACAGCGCAAAGTGTACGACACGTTCCGCGAAGCCTACCGCCAAAAGATCGTGGACAAGATGGCGGTGGAAGGTAAGGAAAAATCGTCGTTCCTGATCTTGGAAGCCCTGCTGAAACTGCGCCAGATCTGCGATTCGCCCGCCCTGTTGTCCGACGATGCAGATTACGGCAATGACTCTGCCAAACTAGACGAGATCATCCGGGAGATCGAGGAAAACGCCAGCAACCACAAGATTTTGATTTTTTCGCAGTTCTTGAAGATGCTGGACCTGATCCGGCAGCATCTTGAAAAAGTGGGGATTCCCTACGAGTATTTGGATGGTTCCACCCAGGATCGGGCCGGGCGGGTGCGCCATTTTCAGGAAAGCCAGCAGTGCCGGGTATTTTTGATGAGTCTCAAGGCGGGCGGGGTAGGCATCAACCTTACCGAAGCAGATTACGTTTACTTAGTGGACCCGTGGTGGAACCCAGCGGTAGAGCAACAGGCTATCGACCGGACCCACCGCATTGGGCAGGAAAAGAAGGTGTTTGCTTATCGGATGATCTGCAAGGACACGGTGGAAGAGAAAATCCTGCAACTGCAAGCCAAGAAAAAAGATATTGCCAAAGACCTCATCAGTACGGAACAGGGCTTTATCAAGCAGCTCACGCAAACGGATATTGTGGGGTTGTTTAGCTAACCTTTGGGAAGGTTGATAAAAAACCGCAGAAACGAAAATCTTAGCTTGGCAAGCCAGAAACCATGCAAGAAATATGTTGAAACTCCTCGATAAATACCTGATCAAGAAGTACTTGTCCACTTTTGCTTTTTCGCTGCTCATTTGCACGCTCATCTCGGCGGCCATTGATTTCAGCGATAAGGTGCAGATATTTTTGGATAAGCCCTGTACGGTAAAGAACATCGTGTTGGACTATTATCCGGGATTTATCTTTAATATTGCCAGCCTGTTGATGCCGCTCTACACGCTCATCGCAGTGGTGTTTTTTACGTCCCGGCTGGCCTTCAATTCCGAAATACTCTCTATCCTGAATGCGGGCGTGAGTTTTCGCCGCTTGCTGCGTCCTTACTTGTTGGCGGGCGGGGCCGTGGCGGTGCTGCACTTGGGTTTGAATCACTTCCTCACGCCGATGTTCAACAAATCGCGTCTCTGGTTCGAGCATACGTTCGTGTGGACCGATCAAGAAAAAGGCAAGGTGTCCAATTTGCATTTTTTGCTGGGAGAAAATACCAAGGTATACATCCGGGGCTATAACAAAACCAGTAAAACCGCCAGTGGCCTACGGCTGGAACGTTTTTATGGCAATCGGGTGGTCAGCATCCTGGAAGCAGACAACGTCTCCTGGAAGGCCGAGCCGAACATCTGGCAGATCAACAACTACTCGGTGCGCACCTTTCTGCCCGACGGACAGCGGGAGCAGTACATCCGGTCCACTACGCCATTGGATACGGCCATCAATCTCTCGCCACAGGATTTTATTTATTACCAAAACCAGGACCAGGAACTGACTACGCCACAGTTGCAGGCCGTGATCGATCGGGACCGGGGGCGGGGCATCTCCAACATCAAGAGTTCCGAAATCGAAAAGCACCGCCGTACCGCCGATGCGGCAACCAATATTATTTTGACGGTAATCGGGCTGGCCGTGGCGGGCCGCAAAGTGCGCGGTGGCATGGGCCTGCATTTGGCCTTGGGTATCGGTATCGGAGCGGTGTTTATTCTGCTGTCCAAATTCGCCGTGTCGTTTGCGACCAGCGGCACCGTGCCGGTGGCGTTGGGGATGTGGATACCCAATATTCTGTTTGGTGCAGTGGCTCTGTGGTTGGTGGCCCGGGCACAGAAGTGAAGATGTTGAAAGTGAACCTTTTATATCAGTAGTCATGGACAAAGTATCAAAGGAAGAACGGCTTAAAAACATCGTCTGCAAAGGCTTGGAGCACCTGCACGACAAGCTGGAGTATGGGCAAATCAACGTGTTGGGCAAGCTCGACACGCTTGGCCACACAGTTTCCGCTTCCTCTTTATCCAATATCAAAAAAGGCAGACCAGTGGGCTTGCCCACCCTAAGCCTGGCCGCAAAAGGGATGCAGACGCTCCTGCGCCAAGAGCTGGATATGGCGTTCGATGCCGAAGAGCAGGACTTCCAGGCACAACACACGCCCGGCTGGACGGCGACCATTGCACTGGAAAAATCGGCACAACAGGCAGTCGGCCCTGGGTTTGTACTGCACGTGGATGGGCGAGTATCGCTACAGCAAAAGACCGATTTTACAGATCAGGCCAAGCAGGAAGTCATCGAAGTCGGGGTGCGACTCAACTCTTTTTCTGGTTATTTTATTCACCAGAATGAAGGGGCTTACAAGACGCATATCGTGGCCTTGCTGCAAAAAGGGGTCCATGTAAAAGGCTATTTGCTCGATCCGGACTCCAATGAGGCCCGTATTTACTTCGACGACCGGGCAAAAGTGCAATCTTCGGAAAAAGACTCGATCAGCGAGATAAAAAAAGTGATCGAACGGCTCCGGAAACTCTGTGGGGAGTTTGAGGAGATGCAATGGCCGGGCAAATTTGAAATCTACCTGTACAAGCACATTCCGTACAACCTGTTCCTGGTCGTAGATGGTGCGACGGACAATGGTAAAATGATGGTGTCGCCCTACCTGTATGGCGTGAGCCGGGCCAATTGCCCCGTGCTAGAGTTCACCCAAGCGGGGAAACCACATTTGTACGGCACCTACTGGAAATCCATGCAGTCGTTTCTGGAAGGTGCCCGAAAACTAACCTAAAAGCAACCTTCGTTTACCAGCCGAAGGGCCGGCCTTCCCACGTGGGAGGGTCGGCCCTTCGGCGTTTAGAGACTGTGCAAATAGTCGCGTATAAATTTACGTAAATTTATGTTTATTTACATAAAACGTTGTAATACAATGTTTTGAATATTTTATTTTCCATCGCTTGGAACTTTGCCCCATCAATTTAACCTATAACTTTTTAAGCGATGAAAAACACAATCGAAAGAGGTTGGCAGTGGGGCTGCAAGCTCTACTTTCTGCTGGCCCTGCTGGTGCCGGTGAGCGTCGGCGTCTCGGCAGCCCCAACCGCCGCAGTGGCTACCTGTACAAGCCCATCGGTGTCAGTGACCGGTAAAACGTCCAGCTCCATCTCCTTTGCCTGGGGTGCCGTGGGCAGTTCTTACCGAGTGTGGTATGTCCGGAAATTGGACGGCTACACCAGCTCGGTGACGAGTACGACCAGCACCTCCATGACCATTTCCGGGCTTTCGGCGGGTGCGTACAGTTTCTTTTTCGCCACGGTTTGTGATGGACTGGAATCTGATTACGCTATCGTGGAGGACTTAATCTTGAGCTAGTAAAATGCCGCTCACTTGCTTCGTTGGGGGGCGGTGTAACTAGGCTTGTAGTCGTTTGCTTTTTTTTGCAACCAAGGCCTGATGTACAGATTGGACGCCTTATCAATTCGGTTCTGCACCGTCTCTGGCTTTTCCTTTTTCCCAATCAGCATTTTAATAACTCGAACCGAGGCCAGCACACCTGTTACAGCTTCGGTTTTCGGCACTCGGTGGCTGAGCCAAGCTTCAAAGCTGAGGCAGTGTTCAAATGCATTTTCTTTACCGAGCTCGACATAACTCCTTAAAATCAATAATTTGGAACGGATTAGATTGTGCGTGCCCTTAAATTCAACGGAATGAAGTAGTGTCAGTACTTGCTCGAAATCTCCTTTGGCAAAAGTGATGCTGGCACGGGCCAATAGCACGATGTCGCTGCGCATACTTTCCGGCAGAATGGTCTGCCGGTCCTCCATAAACGAAACGGCCCAATCATAATCTTTTACCAAGCAAGCCAGGCTGATGATATTGGCAAACTGTTCGGGCGACAGATTTAGCGGTTGGTCGAACAAACCATATTCAAACCCAAGTTGGTTTAGTTCATGGATTCTTTTATTAATATTGTTTTCTGTGCCGTTTCTTATTTGCGTGGCGGCATAATTGTGCAAATAGTTAAGGACACCATGCAATTCATCGGAACCCAACTTATTTTCTTTAAACACCGCTTCGATTTGGTAATAGTACTCTTCTTGTTCCGTTTCAACCAGCTGATACACGTTGCAGTACAAGGCGAGCAAAGGCGATCTTTCTACTATTTGTGCCTGGGGAAATATTAAGGATGAAACATTGGCTATAGATCTTGGCATCCGCATTTTTTTCGCATTGGCCAGCTGACAAGCCAATCTAATCCTGATGGTTTCGGCACACGCCTCCAAACTATCCAGGCACTGTTGCAAGGCCTCTATATCTGGCATAGGTCTAACTGATGCAAGTTGTTGGTAATAGGAATAGCTGGTTGCCATTTCCATTAAGTATTGTTTTGCATCTTTTTTAGAACCATCTTTTATTTTCTGATGAAAGCGAGTCAGCTGTTTTGAATACTCGTCTTGCATGCCCCGCTCTTGCAAAATATCCAACCACAGGGCCTGGTTTTCCAACCCATCGCGGACTAACTTGTCGGCGATCAAAAACTCCTTCAGCCAAAGGTGTAAGTCCGACAAAGCATCCAGCATTTTTCTCCGGCTCCCCTGAGAGATATCCACCTCGAATATTCGTTGGTAGGCGTACGTAAATTCGAGTTTTTTGGCGTCCTGAAAATCTGGGTGCAGCTTCCGGGCGTAGTCGAAGACCCGTAGAGCAATCACTTCGCCTCCGTGCATCTGCTTCAGATACTTGTGGAAGGCTTGGATTTCTCTTTCGTCCAAGGTGCGCAAAAAGGTAAAGAATCGTAGATTTTTCATAAAATACCCTAAGGTGAAGGGGGAAAATAAACAAAAATACTGCACGTAATGAGGAGTAGGTTCTGGTCAATCAAATTACATAATATAATTGTTATTATAATGTGTAAGTTTATGTTAATGAACTATTAAAAAATATGTCAACAACCATTTTGTACTGTTTCTTCTTTGCCAGCCATGACTTGGTGAATTCCAATAGACGACAAAAAAAAGCAAAAAAGCGAGGGGTAGCGGGGAAAAATAGTATTTTACAAACCCCTGCGTTCAGCCATATTTTGCAGCATGAACCGTCGCTTGCCTGGAGTATGAATAATGCAAGGACCGCTTACTGCTTTTGAGAGCGGATTAAACTGGCGGATGCCTTGGAGGAATATGAATTGTTCACCAACCTTCATAAATGATGAAATCAGTCCTACTAGTCGCTATCTTTTGCCCGTTTTTTCTTTTTGGACAGGGTGGAGAAAAAAAGATTGTGGGTATAGTTTATCAAAAAACCTCCACCACCACTAAAAAAATATTCGGCAAAGGTGCTTCGGTCTTCATCCCCGGCATCAGTTCAACGACCACCGACGATCAAGGGTATTACTCCTTGGATATTTCTCGTTGCGCCAAGTGTAAGGCTGGTGCAACTGTGTCGATTTATGTGAACTCTTCCATTGGCCATGTGGAAAGAGATTACACTATTACCGAAGACTCTGCCCTAAAACCTTTCAATATTGAATTGACCGAAAACGGGAAGTTATCCCTAACCGGAACGATTGCCGACAAGAGAACCGGGAAGCTTATTCAGGGCATAAAAGTGAGTGCATTAATTCAAAACTCCGATACTCCGGCCTTCAGTATTACCAATGATCAAGGCATATTTGAAATACTGATCAGAAAGGAGGGTATATCCGATTTGCAAGCGATTCAATTAATCTTCTCGGATGCCGACCACGGCAAATATCGCGATGCGAAAGAAACGGTGTTTATCAATCAGTATGAACCGATCTCGGTAGAGATGGAGGAGTGCCTCGACGGATGTGGCTTCAATAGGGAATTGAAAGTAAATACCCATGTTCAAACGGATATAAAGGTAGAAAAGGGCGACATAATCATTATCAAAGCCAATGGTGTCATGAAAATAGGAAATTGGATTGGTACTTCTGGGCCGGAAGGCCGACTGAACAGTAGTGGAATTCTTGGTGTTTCTCTCGCTGCTTACAATTATAATGAATTTAAAAATTGGAACCATGCGGTCCTTGTTTTTCGGTTTGGCAAGGAAGATGAATGGAAATACTACCAAAAAGATAAAGAATTGAAATATCGGGTCCCAGCGGCTGGCTATGTTGAGTTTGCAGTGAACGACACCCAACAGGGGGACAACGAAGGAGCGTATGATGTAGAGGTAATTATGAGAAAATGACGCATGATTCAACCAGTCTGCCTTCAATAACAATCTCACCCTTTGAACTTTCTCTATAACCATGCGGTACGTTAGTTTAAAGGCATTATGGCCTTGCCTTTTTTATGGTGCGTTTTTACCGGCATGCTCAGATACAAAGGAGACAAGAACAGATAGCAGGCAGACCTGGCTGAACCAGTTACCCGCTTGTCCCTGCCAAAATCCAGATTGGTCTGGCATTAAATTGGATGATGGGTGGGCTAAAGACAAGGGTGATATTGCTACTTACCATACCGGTACCCAGGAGTGTTTTAGGTCCTATCCAGCTATCGAAACGAAAGAAGGTACATCCGGCCAGCAATGCTGTTATGATGGGCATGGCGACCTTATTACCGGGGGACGTGCAGCAGGTACTCCGGATAAAGAAAGTACGTGTTCTGGAGAAGACAAAGTCGGCATAATGACGTTGAGGCTTAGCGGAGTGCTGGGCCATTACAGAAGGGATGTGCAGACCTGGAAAGACATGGGGGGCGTAGACTCTGGTTGGGTAAAGTATAACTCACTGTGGAAACCCAACAATGGCAACGCTTGCCGAGAAAATATAGTGACTCCCAAAATGGGTTTTTAATTCGTCATGGAGAATGTACATCAGATTATCGACAACCTTTTGCCTATTACTTGCCTGTATTACTTACTGATGTTACGCACAGTAGCTGTAATTTTGCTTGCCAAGCGACGTTTGCTAAATCCCAAAGGTTTAGCAAACGTTTCTCGTGCATCACACCCGTTTAATAACGATATAGGGAATTTGTGAAAAAACTGATTTTTGTTAGATTTTGCACCATTTTAATGTCGTTATTAAAGTAATTCATCATTCCTGAGGCAACCCATGCGCACCAAAAACGCCGTCAACAAGTCAAAAATTGAAGCCGGTAACAACGTTCACATCGGCGATATATACCTGTACCCTGAAAAGAAAAAGGGGGCGGGCCGATGGAAAGCTTGGGTACTGGTGGCCATGATTGCTATTGTTCTTGGGATGGGCAGCTTCTTGTACCTGCGTACTCCTCCTAAACAGACGCCAGAGGAAACGGCGAACACTCCAGCCCCTGTGCTACAATACCCCAATACAACATCTCCGGTCGCGGGAACAGTAAAACCGCCAACACGGGCGATACAAAAATCGCCAATAAGTCTTTCCGGACTGGTCACCGATCAGGACGGTGTCCCGCTCCGCGAGGTGCAGGTGACAGCAGTGGGCCTTGCTGGCGGGGCAAAGACGGATGAAAACGGGTATTTCGATTTTCCTCTATCAGCAGTGCCTACTGCACATGAGGTGCGCCTGCACTTCTTCAAGGCATACTACCGCCCTGGCGATGAGGTGTATTTTGAAGTGCCCAAGCGCAATATCATCAAAAAACTAACTGCGTTCTAAAAGCCATGCATGGATGCGCAGGCCTAAATTTACAACCATGAAACAATCGCTTCTTCTCTTTTGCTTATGTTGTACCCACGCCATAGATGCCCAATCAACAGGCCGAAAGATCGTCGGCCAAGTCTGGAGTCAATCAGTGGATGGTAGTTTAAAAAGCATTATTCCTAACGGAGCATACGTATTCATACCGGGGGGAGCCACCTCTACCACGGACGATAATGGAAACTATTCGCTCCATTTAGACCAGTGTCAATATTGTGGGCCAGGTGCCACGCTCACCATCAAGGTCAACTCTGACCACGGGTTTGCCGAAACGGAATATGTCGTCAAAGACATAGAAGGACCTCAGCCTTTTGACCTGACCGTAGTAAAAAACGACGATCTTTCGCTCACTGGCATCGTGCGCGAACGCAGTGGCGGCCCTTTTCTCTCCGGCATCAAAGTCAGTGCGGTGGTACCCAATTATCCAGGCACCCTCCCTTCCACTAATACCGATAAACGGGGCATTTTTCAAATCCCCCTGCGTAAGGCTGGCATTGCCAATCAAACTGGCATCACCATAACCTTGATGGACCCCACCAAGCAGTACAGAGAGAAAAAAGAATTTGTGCCCATCAACCGATACGCGCGCCCATCGAGGTAGAGATGGAGCCAACCACTGATGCCGTGCAAAGACAAATTGATAACACCCGGCAGCTCGCCGCCCAAGAAATATTGAGCAATCTGCAACACTTGGACAGTCGGCTCCTGTTTGTGGCCCACGCCCTTGAACTAAATGAGACCGATGAATTTTCCCTGCGGTTCGATTCGATCTTTGGCCAATGGGCACCAGCCATAGATTCCGATCCAGGCTCCAGCTTGCGCAAACTGATTACCCGCACCAACATTTCCTCCTTGCGGCAGGCCCTGAACTCGGTGCCGCTCCGGCAAAATTTTGGCCAAGCGTTGGTACAAGCCTTTGTACAATCGAATATACAAAGCGAAAGCCAAGCCGTAATTTTGTACCTCGACCAATTTGAAGAGGTCAGCTGGGCGGAGCAATCTTTGTTCGATGCCATGGAAGCCTATGCTAATGAAGTTACTACGCAAGATACCTGCCCTGCGCGCCGCGACCGGGTGGCCATAGGCTGGGCCACGATCAGGAATAGGGCCGCCCTATATCACTTGTATGCGCTTCGCTTGCTCCATGCCTTGTCGGTGGACATTTCCAACTCGCCCATCACGCTTTCCAGTCTGCGAGTCTTGTCCCCGAAAAAACCGCTTTCGCAAACCGCCTTCGAGGCCCTGCTCTTGCCCCGTACCGTGGAGATGGCAGCCATTATGAAAAAACGGACCGAAGTGGTAAGATCTCTACAAACTTGCCGTGACAAGCCCCTTGCCGATCCCGTCCCTCCTGTAGGGCCTGCCGACACTTGGCAGGAAGTAATCATCAAGGCCCGTACCTTCCGCGAATTGGGGCGGGTATCGGCCTCGGTCGAAGCCTTTCGGCTGTATGGCCAAATGTTCGGGGCCACTGATACCACGGCTTTGCCCTATTCCAAAACGGCGATTCGCTTTACGGAGCAAATGTCTTCGCTTAGCGTTGCCGGTGGCGTGTATTTATACGGGTTTACCGAGGAAAGCCATATTCGCAAAGCTGGCTTAAGAACCGGCGACATCTTAGTGTCCCTACAGAAGGAAATCATTACTGGCATGGACAATGTGTACGCTATTTTCCTTAAAACGGCCGACCATACACCTCTCTCCTTGGAAATAATGCGCTGGAAGGAAACTGCCGGAACTTTCAGGCGACTTACATTTGTGATTCCTGCCAAGCCTATGGGCGGAATGTTTATACCCATATAACAACAGCAAGCAAACCATAATGAATCAATCCTCCTCCCTATTCCTATGCCTTCTCTTCCCCTACCTCCTCTCCGCCCAAAACTGCGACGACCCCAACTCCACCTTTGAGTTTGTGGGCAACCAGAATACCTACTTTTGTGAGGGCATCACCGGCGTGGTGACGGTGGACATCACCGTGGACCAAAACAATGACCCCGCCTGTATCGATTATATGAAGTTGGAGTGGGGTGATGGGGCCGTGGAGACCCTGGCCAGCAATTTCTTTGGCAACAAGACCCACGTGTATAATTTTCCTGATTCGATAGCCTGTTCGCTTACACTGGATGACCTCAACCCGGAGGTAAAACTCACGCTGTATTTTAAAAATAATAAGCTCAACAAGCGCACCCAGTCACTGGCGATCACCCCGCTGCCCAGGGCCAAATTTAGTATTACGGGTTCTTTGTGCGTGGGCAAGACCATTGATTTTACCAATACAGGTTGCTGGGGCGATTCTTTTGTCTGGACCTACGGCAATGGTATGAGTTCTACCGGGGAGGATGGACAGACCGTTTACAATGCCCCAGGCAATTATACGGTTAGTCTGACGGCCACCAACGAATGTGGCTCGGATGTGATGACCGCCCTTATTACCATTAGAGACCGCCCCACCATCACCGCTATATCCGCCACCCCATCCTCTGGCTGCGTTCCTTTTCAGTCCAAACTAACGCCCACTGCCACGGGCATCAGTCTTAATGGCTATGAATGGAAGGTCATTACTTCACCTAACAACTGCTCTTCGTGCGCCCAGTTCATTCCGGCCACCGGCAAAGACTCGGTGATGCCCATTATCCGCTTTACGGAGCCTGGACCGTACATCATCCGCCTGATCGGATCGAACGAGTGCGGGAGCGATACAGCTACTATAGAGGTGATGGCCAATGCAAATCCTGGTGTAATGGTCGGCACCATTCCGCCCGGCTGCAATTCGCTTAGTGCCAATTTTAACAACAGCCTGCTGACCTATCAAGGGACTATTAGCCAATACAAGTGGACGTTTCCGCCGGGTTCCAGCATTACTATGTTTGACGGGATGTTTCCCGGCAACGTCACGTTCACGCAGAGCGACACAGTTATCCTGAAAATTATTGGTCCATGCGCCACCATCACCAAGCAAATACCGATTACGGTCAATTCGCAAAGCCCGATCGTATTTGATACCCTTCCGCCCGCCGTCTGTGCCACGGGCGAGCCGTTTAATTTGAGTGCCAGTCCGCCGGGCGGGCAATTCTCCGGCACGGGCATTATTAATGCTACCACCGGGCTGTTTGATCCAGCACTGGCTGGCCCTGGCACCCACTCCATTCATTATCAACAGGGGGTGGTTGGCTGCGCCTCCGAAGGCGACCTGAGTATCACTGTGCTGTCCTCCGACGTGGTCACCATTGGTGGTAATACGTCCGTCTGTCGCGACGCTGTGCCTTTCCCATTGGTGGCCAATCTAATGCCCGGCATTTGGGAAGGCCCCGGAGTCGTTGGCAGCATATTCCATCCTGTTTTAGCTCAAATTGGCCCAAATCCTGTTGTCTATACCTACACCAATAACAATGGTTGCGTTACCCAGGTATTCAAGGAGATTACTGTGGTGGCCCGCCCCGCTGTGCAGGTGCCAGACACTATATTTACTTGCCACATCGCTACATCCATTGATCTGATTGCGCTGGGCAATATTAGTTTTACCCCAGGTTTACCATTAGCGGGTTCCGCTTTGACTTGGGTGGGCATGGGGGTGGATGCCGCTGGCAAATTTACCAGTCCTGGTGCTGGAAATTACGACCTGTCCGTGACTTATACCGTTCCGCCAGGCTGCGATACCACACTACATTTTATTGTCCGGGTAGCCGATCTGGCCTTGGCCAATGCCGGGCCGGATACCACCGTTTGCAAAAGCCAAGGAACTTACCACTTGGGCGGGTCTCCGGTTGCTGGCAATTGGAAAGACAGCTACGGCGCGGTTGTTAGTAATCCATTGAATTTAAGCACTTATGCGCCCAATACCTATACGTTTATCTATACCGTACAGCCGAGTACGCCTTGTGAGAGCAGCGATACAGTGGTCCTCACTCTGGTGGGAGGCAATAGTGTCAATGCGGGTGCTAATCGGCATATTTGCAACACTGAAACTACGCTGGACTTGCCCACGATGCCGGGGCTAAGTTGGAGCGGACCATCGTTAGTGGGAAACACGATCAATATTGCTGCCCTTGTCCCCAATACTTATGCCTATACGCTGACTGCTGCCAACCTTCCGGCAGCTTGCAATAAGGACGAGTTTACGTTGACCGTCACCGCGCCCCCCTCCGGCGACTTCATCCTCAGCCAGGATACCTCTTGCGTTGGAAAAACCGTCACCGTACTCCCTGTATCTGCCACCGGCGAATACTCGGTCAACTGGGACGACAACACCACCGATAACTTACTGACCCATCAATACGCGGCAGCCGGTAATTACCAGATTGTACTCACGGTCTCCACCTCCAACCCGCTCACCATGGCTACGCTCTGCTCAGCGACTATGACCCACCCCATACACATCATCGAACCGATTGTGGCGGGGAACATCAAGTTTTCGATGAGTGCCGATTCCGGCTGTTCGGTACTTACAGTGGCCTTTACCGATAGTAGCCAAGCCGAGAACGGCCAGTATTTCTGGGATTTTGGCAATGGTACTTTTATGGGCCAATCTCCGCCACCGAGAGACTTCCAAGCGGACACGGCAACGACTATTTATAAGGTCTCTCTGACGGTAACGAACGGCTGCGACAGCGTGACGTTCTCCCAGCTGATAACGGTGTTCCCGCTGCCCAAGGCGAAAATGGGTCTCTCTTACCTACAGCCCTGTAGCGGTGGCCTGTTGAAAGCAAGCGTATTGAGCGTCGGAAATCCGGAGACGGATACCTTTTATACCAATACCGGCTTGGTGCGCGCGGGCAGTTTGACCGCTCCTACCTACTTTCAGTTTTTTACCGACCCGGTTCCCTTGGTGGTCGGCATCTATTTGGTGAGCAGTAATAGCTGTGGCACCGACACCGCCTACGAGGAAGTGGTGGTCCATCCGACGGATGTAGTGGCGGTCATTGGGCTGCCCGATACGACGCGCATTTGCGTCGGTAAGCCCATCACGCTGATTAATGATGCCACGACCGGGACACCCATCACTTGGACCGTCTCCAACTTGAATACTTACCTGGGTGATACCATCCAGGTCACCTTCGATACGGCGGGTTTTTATACCCTCACGCTGAAAGTCTTTGGTTGTGGCTTCGATAGCATGACCGTGCCCGTGTACGTACACCCGCTGCCGACCCTTTCCGTGGAGCATCCGTTGAGTCAGTGTCCACATTTGCCCCTGGCTTTCCAGGTGATGTCCGATGCCGCCGACATCCTACTGCGGTACGGCGATGGAGACTCCACCCTGCAAAAAATCTCCCAGCACTATTACCCCGGGCCTGGCCCGTTCCTGCCCAGTGCCCGTGCCACCTCCCTGTATGGTTGTGTGGCCAATTGGAGCGGGCAATTGACCATCCTTACCCCGCCGCAGGCTTTGGCGGTAGCCGAGGATTCAGTCTGCGTGGGCGATCCCGTCATTTTCTCCGGGAGTGCCGATCAGCCCGGCATAACCTGTGCCTGGACGTTCGGCGACAACAGTTTTAGTGACCAATGTACCACCAGCCATCCATATTTGTCCCCGGGGCTGTTCAATGCCGTTTTTACGGCTATTTCCCCCGCCGGTTGCCGGGGGCATGATACCATCCCGGTGTATGCGCGGAGCCGCCCTTCGGCCGATTTTATTTATACCATCAAGGAAAAATGCACGCCGGCCAAGGTAGCGTTTGTGAGCAATGCCCTCGGGGCGACCGGCTTGACCTGGACGTTGGGCGATAGTACCCAAAGTACGCTTCCGCAATTTGAGCATATTTATCAACAAGGCCAAACCTGGCTGGTTACGCTGCTGGCCACCAATGAGGGTATTTGCTCGGCTACCACGCAGCAAATGGTTACCGTTTATCAGACCCCGTTGATTGATTTTATATTGGACGAACAATGCACCCTGGACTTGGGCTTCAACCTGACCATCGAGACCCCACCGGGCAATCATGTGCAAGTAACTGCTCCCGGTTACGACCGAACGGGCGACTTTCACCCCGGCTTGCTGGAAAACGATTACCACGTCTATATCAAGACCCCGGAGGGCTGCGCAAACGACACCACGATCGTCATACTGCCCGTGGATGAACTCTATTTGCATGTGCCCCAGGATTCTTTCGCCATCCTGTTGGGCGATTCGGTGCAATTGGAGGCAGAAGTAAACATGGTGAACGTAACTTTCGGATGGTTCCCGACTGTCCGACTGGACAATAGCACCATTTTCAATCCGGAAGCAAAGCCTTGGGAACCAATCTCTTATACCGTGACGGCTACTGACGACCGGGGTTGCATCAAGACTGCGGTGGTATATATCGAAGTCGTGGTGGACCGTGATTCGAGCCTGTTTGTCCCCAATGCTTTTTCACCGAATGGGGACGGAGAAAACGAGGTTTTCTATGTCCGCAATCAGTCCAATCCCTCGATCGACAAAATCCTGGAGTTCCGCATTTTTGACAAATGGGGAGAAAAGGTGTTCGACGTGCGCGACCTGCCCGAGGGCGATCAAGCCGCGCCGGAGAACATTTATTTTGGCTGGGACGGCACTTTCCGGGGCGGTAAGGCCGAGGCTGGCACTTATCATTTCCAGATCGTGATTGGCTATGTGGATGGCTTCACCAAGATCTTCGATGAGCCTTTAATATTGCTCCGCTAAAAATTTCGGTTGATAAGGGTTGATAAATTTTTATGAAAAGATTGATAATCAGTACCCCGCCGCGCCGCTAATAACTGTTTTGTGCCACTGCCAAATTTCAATCTTTCCCGCTATGATTCGCTTGATAGCCTTGCTTTCCTGTCTTTTTTGCCCAATGCTTGCCCCAGGGCAGGATTTTCATTTTGCACAAAGTCTGCAACATCCTTTTTTGCTCAACCCGGCCTCGGCTGGCCACCAATCGGAGCAAGCCATGCGCCTGGCCATATTAGCCCGCAGCCAATGGGCCAATCCAGGCACCGCCAACGCTTACCAAGGCATTGCCCTGACGTTCGAGTGGCGGCATTGCATCAGCAGTGCACAGCATTTTTTCGCGTTGGGCCTGAATGCGCAATCTGACGGAAGTACGCTTGGCGGTTTGTCCAACCAACAGTTCCTACCCACCGCTGCCTACCACCAGTATCTGGGCCGTGACTGGTTCATCGCCGTAGGTGGCTCGCTGGGGCTGCTTCACTATGCCTTGCAGGGCGACGACCTGCGCTTCAATGCGCAATACCTAGGTGGCTACTTCGATGCGGCGCGCGACGACCGGGAAGACTTGGATGAAAACGGCCGCTTAGTGGCCGACATGAGCGGGGGCTTTCAAGTGTATAACAATCGACAAAATATTGCTGTTGGTTTTGCCTGGCTCCACCTGAATCAACCGACTTATTCGTTGCTGGATGAGAAAAACAAACTCGGTATTTCGTTCGTCTCGCATGGCACCATCACCTTGCCATTCCCTTCCGAATACCGGGCCAACAAGTCGGGGGTGGCGGCCAAATGGTTGTTGCGCCGACAATCCTTCAGCGGGCGCAACTCCCAACAGTGGACGCTGCTGGTGGGCCCAATGGGCAAATGGGCCTTTTCAGAGTACGGCTCCGCGCAGTTTGGTGTCTACCTACGCTGTGGTAGTCGGGCGGGCAAGCAGGGCGCAGTGACCATAAATGCCGTTCTCCCTACGGCGACCTATCAATCCCGCAACTGGTCGGTCAGCCTAACTTACGATGCCAATATGTCGGGATTGCGCACCCAATTCGCCGGGGGCATGGAAGTGTGGCTCAGCCATAATTTCGGCAACTATGATAAATGCATTAATTGCAAGGTTGGCAGATGAAGCAATTTTGCGGCAGTTAAATGTCCTAAATTGGGACTATGCCAGAAGGCTTTGGGCTTCTGGTGGTCCAAAATGCGCAGCAAAGGAAAAAAATAGTCGATTTTTTATAAAAAAGTCACCCAGGCCAAGGGGAAAAAAGAATAAAACCACTGAATACAATAATTAGTAGGATAGCGTCCGTATATTATAATAACATAATAATTATTTAAATGTATTAAAAATTACAAATGAACAAATTGCTAAAGATTTCAGGAGTGGCATTGTGCTGTTTCCTTTTTGCCAGCCATGGCTTGGTGAAGTCCAATAGATGACAAAAAAACGCAAAAAAGCGAGGGGTAACGGGGAAAAATAGTATTTTATAAGCCCCTGCGTGCAGCCATATTTTGCAGCACCAATCGTTGCCTCCCCTGTTTGCGACCCATAAATGTTGAATCCTCGACTAGTAATACCCTCCTGCCCAGTTAGGGCAACCAGATGAAATGGGCCGACCCAAAGGCCCGAGGTGACGGTGCGGATTACGCTTCCCAAGGAGCCAAATGAAAACTATTATTGCAGCAGGTGGCTGCTACACCGTTCCAATTTTACCCTAAGTATCGCCCCCATGGAAATTACGGTACTCATCCTGACGC
>JAYUXG010000380.1:0-9339 GCA_043753125.1 Saprospirales bacterium
GCGGTTCAAATACCTCCACAAAGGTGGCCGCCTGACAGCCCAGCGAATCGGTGATCATTACCACATGTACCCCGGCGTCGAGGCCAGTAGCAGTGGCAGTGGTCTGACCATTATCCCAAGCGTAGGTATAAGGCGGCTGACTCCCAGTGACGCTAATGCTTGCGCCGCCATCCATGCCTCCGAAACACGAAACGGAATCCTGTAGAGCAACGAACTGGTAGGCAATGGGTTCGCCAATGGTCACGCTATCCACGACACTGCAACCATTGCTATCACTGACGGTCACCACATAACACCCGGCATAGAGGTTGGTGGCGATGGCGGCATGGATGACCGAATCGCCCAGGCAGCTTTGCCAGGCAAAATCAATGGTGCCGGTGCCACCGGTGGCGACTGCACTGGCTTGGCCAGAGTTGTCTGCATTGCACAGGGCATCAGTGGCGGTAATAGTCACCACCAGCGAGTCAGGTTGGGTCAGGGCAAAAAAGACGGTATCGCGGCAGCCGGTTTGGTCGCTGACCACGACGAAATGGTCCCCAACGGGAAAAATGCGCAGCAAATCGCCGTTGGTAAACGCTGGTCCCAAGCCATCGGGAAAATACTGTGCGGGCGGATTGACGTTGGAGATCGACACGACTACGGAACCCGTAGCAGTGCCAAAACACTGCACTGGCGCAGTGGAACTGAGTATGGCGTCCAGTACGCAGACCACGAAGGGCGAAGTATCGGCACTGATGGCTGGGGAGCAGCTGGCAATATTACTGAGTGCCCGCACTTCGAGCGTAGTCACATCACCAGTGACCAATCCGGTGACTTGGTGCATGAGGAGGCCGCTGGGGGTTTGCCAACCTCCATTATTGACCCGTGCCTCGTAGCCAAGGGCACCTGGTACGGCGTCCCAGCCCCAGGTCATGGTAGTAGGGCCTACGTTAACGACATGCAGATTAGCCGGAGCCGGGAAAAAAGTGGCGATCGTCACCGTGGCAGTGTCGTGGTGTTGGCAGTTGAATTTGTCCGTGGACGTAACGATATAAGTGGTAGTGGCCGCAGGCGTCGCCGTGGGTGTGGGGCAAGTGGCGCACGAGAGCGAGGCCGCATTGCTCCAGGTGTAGTTGACGGTGTTGACAAAATTGAAGCCGATGCTCCACCATTTTACCTTGCCGAACTGGTTGAGGCTGAACCCGTCGGAGACCATGAGTTTCCAATCGCCATTGATCACTGCATTGGTCAGGTCGTTCCAGTTGCCTTCCGGTTTGTAGGTGCCATTGAAGGGCGCGGCACTGCCTTTCACCGGCACGGTGGCGGTGGGCGTGAAACAAGTGATCTTATAGTTTTTGCCGGTGCCGCCATTGGTGGTACTAAGCTCGAGCTGCTTGCCATCTGGCGACCGCAGGTAGATGTTCAGGTCACTATCGTAATCGGTCTCTATATCCATACAGACCGAGGTGATCTGGGCAGTGGGCACGCCCAAAAAGGGATAGCTGAGGCTGTTCACGGCAATGGGCGCACCATAAGGGTTGCCATGCGGATGGTTGGCAAAGCCCAACTTGTAATCGGGGGAGGCTTCAAAACGGACTTCCAGGGTGTCGGGCCGTAGCGATGGTGCTTCAAGCGTCACGGGTGTACCGGCGCAAACGATGGTATCGGCCAGGGGTTGATAGTCTTCCACACAGTGAAAACAATCAGGGTGAGTAAAGGGCAGCACGGCCACAGTCAAAAGAGTATCCCAGGCGCAGCCAAAGTCGTCGTTAACCTGGAAGGTATAGGCAGCCGTACCGGCGTTTTGCGGAGCAGCGGCGATGGAATCGGCAGTGGTATAAAAAATAGAAGGGTGGCTATTCCAGCCCCAAGAGGTCAGTTGTGGGGTGAACTTCTCAATATTGGGATAAATTTCGTCCTTGAACTTGATGCCCCAAGAGAACAGGTAGCCATTGTCGATTGGCCAACCATCGGTGGCGGTGAATATCCATTCCCCATTCAAGGGACAGCCGATAAAGTTGTTGAAAGATTGAAAGGGTTTGTAGTCGCCCGCTGGTACGGTGCCATCGCCGCCCAGCACGGTATTGGCATATTGCAGCCAAGGTGCGTTGGAGGCGTTCAATTTCCAGCAATAGTCATAGCCAGCCCCGGGAATCGGGTTGAAGCCATCAGTGTCATTGGGTTCCCCCAAAAACACCTGCGACCCATTTTGTCCGCCAAAATTGTGCAAAATAGCGGTTTGCCCGTTCGGGCAGGTCAGTTTTATCTCCAAATCCCGGATCCAGGAATGCTCCATATTGACGCAAATACTCTCTAGGTCGCTGCCAGTGGTCAGGACTTGGCCGGGAGAAAATTCGGTAAAGAAAATACTGGTCTGGTAGGGTACGCCCGTCCCGTCGGGGATGGCCAGCGAGTCGGAGCGGGAACCTTCCACGGCGAACGACGATTCGTTGGGGGTCACCGCCAAGGTACTGCTGCCCAGTGCATTGACCGAGGCTCCCAACCGAAGGGTATCGCCCGCGCAGATGGTCTGGGCCAGCACCCCTGTCAGGTCGAAGTTGGGCCGGGGAGCCACCCGAACCCGTTGGCTGATGAGGTTGGTGCTCCGGCAACCCTGCACGTCGGTCAGGAAAAGTTGAACATAATAGCCGCCGGGCTGCGCGTAGCGGTGCGAGGCATTGGGGCCGTAAGAAATGCCGCCGTCGCCGAAATTCCACTCAAACTTGGTAGTCAGGTCACTTTGGGCGTAGATAAACCCATCCTGTGGGTATATGCCCTGGCCGGTCAGGAAAATCCGCTCGTTTGGGCAAATGTCGATCCAGCCGGTATCAATTGGCACAGCGGTCGGATTCGTGGATACTAAGTCGACCAGCACTTGCTGGCAAGAAGGGACACAGGAAATCACCGCCGCAAACCCCGACGTATTGCCGCCCGCATTCGATTGGAAATTGACGGTGAGGCAACCGCCGGGGTTCACGGCACTGGCCTGGATGAGGAAGGGCTGGCCTGGTGGGTAATCGCTGGCACAGCCGATCAAAGGCGCATTGATATCCGGGCCGTCGTAAAAGCAAAGCTCATCGCCGGGTGCCAAGAGTACGCCCGAAAAGCTCAGCCGAATGTGGGTGCCACCGCTGCCATCGGAACAAATCTTGGTGATTAAGTTGAGGTTGTCGCCGTAATTGCCCGCCGCGCCGCCATCGTCGTATAGAGTGCCGTTGCAATCCGTAATCGTCAACCCGTTGGATAGCGAATAGGATTGGCCAAAGAGGGAGGGCGCGGCAACAAAAAGAAGCAGGGCAGCAAGTAAATATCGGGTCATGAATGTGGGCGGGTCGGTAAAGATTGCAAAAAAAAGCAATTTGTGGCGAAATCGGGTAAAAAATGAAAGATATATACACAGCGATCATTCATTCATCCATCATTATTTCTGTCGGGCAGAAAATTGTTGCCGCCGTCTTTCTTGCTCTGTTTCCAAGATACCAAAAGTGCCCGCCATGTTGCCCAAGCTGGCGCGTATGGCCTTTATTTCTATTTCCAGGGCCTCCTTGGTAGCTGTGCCGACCCGGTACTCGGCCAAACGGTTGGTCAAAGTGGTGATACTTTCCTTATAAGTTGCTATGGCGGCCCTTTTCTTAGTCACCATCGCGTTGGCCTGGATTTTTAGCGAATCCGCCGGAGTGCCGGGCAGGCTGGGAATAGCCGCATCCACCTCTTTTTGGAAGTTTTCCAGTTGGGTACCAATAGCCTCATAATGCCCAAGGTCGTTTTGCCAGTGCTGGATTTCGGCCTCCACCTTGGCGATCAACTTTTGGTCTTGTGAGGGGACGTTTTGGCAGGCCACTAGTAGAAGCAGGCTGCTGCCGAACAAAAAAGGAAGGGAAAATTTCAAGTACATAAGCTGATTTTTTAACTTTTGTGGTGTTTGTAAAGAGATGAAAAAACGGTGGAAACGGATGTTTGTTGGCCGATCATTTTGCGTCAACCGGGCATCTTCGCGCTGACATAGCCCAAGTGGATGCCGACCGCAAGAGGACGCAAAAGTATTTCATTTGAAAAAAATCCGGGCAACCATGATCGGAAGGAGGAATCAGAACGGTTTGCTACCTTTGCCCGCTTTGTAACAGTCGGGAACCATGTCGAACGAAAAGAAAAATACCCCCCCTCGGGAAAAGAAGGCCGCGCCTATGCGCGAACGGACCACTGCACCGCCTGCTGCCCGCAGAAAAAAAGCTGGCGAGGACGGCGAAAAAGGCGTGCCGCCCGCTCGCGAGAAACGCAGTTCCTCTGCACCCGCCCGCACCCGCCGCACCGAGGAGCATGGCGATGCGTCACCCATTCGCGAGAAGAGAACCGCTGCTTCCCCTGCTGGTCGCCCCAGGCGTACCGAAGGGCGGGATGAAAGCAAGGCGTTGCCCGGCCGCGAAAAGAGAATGCCTCCTTCCGCTGGCCGCCCCAAGCGCAGCGAAGATCGCGGCGACAGTACCGCTCCCATCCGCGAAAAAAGGGCCACTTCTCCCTCTGCTCGTGACCAGCGCACCGAAGCGGGCAGCGACCGCAAGCCCGACCCGACCAGGGAGCGCAAAGCCCCCTACGCCCGTGGCAAGAAAACAGATGCACCCGCTGGCGAGAAAGACATTCAGTTTCCCCGGGAGGCGCGTCGCTATATCAACGTGTTTTTGGGCCTGGGCAGCAACGTCGGCGACCGCCGGGCTAAAATACTGACGGCCATCAACCTGATCTCCGACCATATCGGGAAGGTCGCCAAGAAGAGCCACCTGTACGAAACCCAGCCCTGGGGCAATCCGGATCAGGACTCCTTTCTAAACCAGGTAATCATGATCAACACCATGCTCGACCCGCGCGGCCTGTTGCAGGAAATCGCCGACATTGAGCAGGAACTGGGCCGCGACCGCCGCGACAAGGACAAGTGGGGACCGCGCACCATCGATATCGACATCCTTTTCTACGGCAAGCGCGTCGTGCGCGACAAGGGCCTTGAGGTGCCGCACCCGGAACTGCACCAACGCGCTTTTGTGCTGGTACCGCTCATGGAGATCGCGCCCGACCTGGAACACCCTATTTTGAAGCAGCAAATAGATGAGCTGTACATGGCCTGCGAAGACCAGTCGGAGGTCATTATGCTGGATGCTTGACGTGGCCTTATCCTATCCATTCATCGCCATCGAGGGCAACATCGGTGCGGGCAAGACCACGCTCTGTCATCGGCTGGCCACCCGCACGGGCTGCTCGCTCATTTTGGAGCAGTTCACCGATAATCCGTTCTTGCCTTTTTTTTACGAACAGCCCGCCCGCTACGCTTTTCCGGTCGAGCTGTTTTTTATGACCGAGCGGCATAAGCAGTTGCTGGAGCACTTTGCCCGGCCCGACTTGTTCCGCACCTGCACCGTGGCAGACTATTTTTTTGTCAAAACCCTACTTTTTGCCAAAAACAACCTGCCCAGCGAGGAGTTCCGGCTGTTCCAGCGGCTGTTTGCCGTGTTGAACAGTACTTTTCCCAAGCCCGACCTGCTGTTGTATTTGCATCGCCCGGTGCCGGTATTGCTGGAACACATTCGCCGCCGCGGCCGCGACATGGAACAGCAGATCACTCCGGCCTACCTGGACCAGATTCAACAGGCCTACTTCGATTATTTGAAGGCGCAGACGGACACGCCCGTGTTGGTACTCGAGCTCGGCGACCTCGACTTTCAGCACCAAGAGGAGACGCTGGACCACATTCTGCAACTATTGGTACAACCCTATTCTAAGGGACTGACTTTTTTGAACTTGACAACTGTCTCGCTATGAGTTCCTTCCAACGCCCGCTCACGATTCGCTGGGCCGACCTTGACCCTAACTACCACGTGCGGCACTCGGTGTACTACGATTGGGGAGCGGCCCTGCGCATAGCGTTCATGGCCGAGTATGGGCTGACCTACGCGGTGATGCAGGAACAACATTTTGGCCCGGTTCTTTTCCGCGAAGAGGCTATTTTCAAACGCGAGGTGCGTCCCAGCGATGTAATAGCCATGAATGTGCTGGTCACCAAACTCCGCCGCGACTACTCCCGCTTTTCCTTTCGGCACGAACTGACCCGCACTGACGGTACGCTCTGCGCCGTCCTGAATGTGGATGGGGCATGGATAAATACCCAGCTGCGTAAATTGACCATGCCGCCCGCTATGGCGGCGCGGATGATGGAAGAGGGACCAAAAGCGGATGATTTTGAATGGGGTTCGTAGGGCGCTGCCCTACGGTAGAGATGACACCCTTTCAGGGCTAATTCATTTTGAATACCGGCCCTGAACTAATTATCCGCAGGGCATTTCATATTTGGGGACGCCTACCTTCGTACGGTACCGTCCTTACAGAGCTAATCCGACCAGATACCAGCCCTGTAAGGGTGTCACCATTAACACAGGGCATCGCCCTATGAAAACGCCTAAGATTATGCCGCAGTCCCTAACCAAAGTATTCGTTCATCTCGTGTTCAGCACCAAATACCGGCAGCCGCTTATAAATGATGCTATCAAACCAGAGCTGTTTACTTATCTGGGGGGCATTTGCCAATCGCTCGAATGTCACCCGGTGCGGGTGGGCGGACACGATGACCATGTGCACATTTTGTGCATCCTCTCTAAAAAGATCGCCTTAATGAAATTGCTGGAAGAAGTCAAGAAAAGTTCCTCCAAATGGATAAAAACAAAAGGAGTAGCCTATCGAAACTTTTACTGGCAAGATGGGTATGGCGCATTTTCGGTCAATCCGGCAGAAATTCAAGTAGTCGCGCGCTACATTGAAAATCAGGCCGTACACCATCGAAAGAGGGACTTCCAAAACGAATTTCGGGCAATCCTGCATAAATACCAGGTGGAATACGATGAACGCTACGTTTGGGATTGAAGCCCGAAATGGGCAAGCTGGCGTCTTGCTTTTTGTCCCTTGCTTATTACGCTTTGCCTGTTCCCGATTGCCTACTTTTGCCGCATGGCCGAGGTCCGTCATTCTTTCATTTCCGTAGTCGGGGTGCTACAGTCCTACCAGCACATCCGCCTATTGTCGGATTGGCTGACTGGCCTGTTCGAGGAGTTGCGGGCGCATTTCAGCGATTATGAGTTTGTGGTGGTCAATAACCACTGCGAGCAAGCGGCCATTGACGAAGTGGTGCGGCCGTTGCCGGAGGAGTTGCGCAAGCACATTTTTTTGCTCAACCTAAGCACCCCGGTGAGCCGCGACAACGCCCTGCTGGCCGGGCTGGACCGTGCCAACGGCGACTACACGGCCATCTTCGAGTTTGATTTTACGGAAAAGCCCGGCCTAGTCACACAACTGTGGGAATATAGCCAACAGGGCCACGATGTGGTGTACCTGCGGGCGCGCGAACGGCGGTTGCCGTTGGCCAATCGGCTCCTGTACAAGGTGTTCTACGGTATCATGCAACGCTATTCCGGTCTCCGGCTCGATCCTTATGCGCATCACAGTCGCCTCATCAGCCGCCGAGCACTCAATTCTTTGCTACGCCTCCGCGAGAACAGCCGCTACCTGAAGGCCAACTACGCCTTAGTGGGCTATAACACGGCTTGGCTCGATGTGCCAGAACCATTACTGACCGATCCGGCGACCCACTTTGGCGACCAATTCCGCACCTCGCTGGTCGCCATCACCTCGTTCACCACATTTTTGCGCTCACTGCTGTTGTGGATATTCCTGCTCTCGGTGGGCGTAGCAGGTGTGGCGGTGTTCAACGCCATCAAGGTCAAATTTACCCAGGTGGACATCTTTGGCGAACACGTGGAGAGTTTGTCGGGCTGGGCTTTTCTGGTAGTATTGATGTCTATCTTTTTTGCTATTACTTGTTTAAATCTCTATATCATGTCTATCTACTTATCCAATATTTACAGCGAGATCAAAAATAGACCATTGTATATTATTGAATCAGTAAAGCGGTATTGATAATCCTCATTGCCAGTTTATATATTCTAATTTTACCTTTGTAAATGTGCGATCTAAGAAATTGATTTTTTTAGTAATTCTTCTATTTAGCTCATTGTTGGTGGCTGTGTATACGCGCCACTTAGATATTGATCGCTTTTTTCGTTTCTACGATCCGCCCCTGCGGGTATCACATATTGTGCAAGGCGGTTTGTCCTCGCAAACTTATCAAGTAATTAATGGCGCATGTATATTGCAAGACTGGCTCTTTCGGGTCGGCAGCACCAAGGAGCCGCTACTCAAAATGCAGACCAACCTGCGTTCCGATGGCATCCTAATCATTAAGGATGGATTAGGTCGGGAATTTCAACTGGGAAAAGCGGTGGTCGATCCGCTGCATAACCTTACGCAGGTGCATGAAGTCGCCATCGATCCAAGTGATCAGGCTATTTTCCAAGTGTCCCGTAGTGTGATTCCCTACTATTATGGTTGGAGGATTCTTTCTTCCGCCCCCTTGTTTCGGTATTTCCGGTATTATGCCTTGTCCATCCGGCAGGCAGACGGCGCAACATTGCGAGCGGAATGGAAATTCTCTACTTACCGAATGTCTACTGGCGAGTGGGTGCCCGATCATTATGGTTGGAAAGGCGAAGGCTTGATTAAATTAGATCTACAAACCAAGGGTTAAATTCTACTCCCACCACCACGGTGCTTCGTAATACGCCCCTGGCAACAGCAGGCAATCATCGCATTCAGGAGAGTTGACTGGCGGCCAATGGGTATAATCCAGTTTGCAATAAGGTGTGTTTTGCAACGAGAACTCATTGCCCAGCTGTCCATTTCCGGTGAAAACACGGACCGTATCGGCAGCACCCACCTCGAAAAAGCCCAGTGCCGGTTGATTCGGGTGAGTGATGTTTTCCACATTGCCGGACACCACGGCCGGTGGCGCATCGAAGATTGTCCCATTGGCGTGGAGCAATTTATTGATCTTGCTCCAGTATGCATAGGCTTCGTGGTTTATCACCCGTTGGTATACAGCGAAGGCGATTTTCCGCTCAAAAGCCTGGTCAATCTTTCGCTTTCCCGCGTTTTCATAGACTACACTGCCGGGAGAGTATTTGTTCAGATCAGCGATGGCGACCACCTGATCGTTGATCCGATTATTGTTGAAACACTGGCGCGACGCATAAGGATCAATGATATTGTAGGGCTTGGGGACAAGTTCGTTGAATAAATAAACTGCCTCGGATTCCCAATGCAGGTAAACGTCTTTGGTTACGGCCGGGGCCATGGTGCGGGCATAGACGAAGGCAAAAGGCGCGCGTACCACTTCTCCATCGGCCGTAGTGTTGTAGTACCATTCCCCATGCACCTCCGCCGTATCCAGCGCAACGGGGTCGGGCATGACCTGCGGGTGGGAACGGT
>JAYUXG010000381.1:0-9320 GCA_043753125.1 Saprospirales bacterium
GCCCAAATAGTGCGCAGGGCACCGAAAAGCAGTGCCGAGGGCGGGTATTGAGGACAACCAAAATGGTGCCCGGGCCTTTCCTGGGTACCCTAACTGTACTATCGTGATGAGTTACTCAAATGGCTTGCGGGATATTCACCCTAATGCAAAAATCGGCAAAAACGTCACCATCGGCCCATTCACAGTGATTGAGGCGGATGTCGTCATTGGCGACAATTGCTGGATCGGTTCCAATGTGAATATCCTCAACGGCGCACGCATTGGCGAAAGTTGTCGCATCTTTCCCGGCGCCGTGGTGAGTGCCATACCACAGGACTTGAAGTTTCGGGGAGAAAACACCACCCTGGTGCTCGGCAACAATGTGACCGTGCGCGAATGCTGCACCCTTAACCGGGGTACCAGCGCAGCCAACATGACCACCATTGGCGACGATTGTTTGCTGATGGCCTACGTACACGTGGCCCACGATTGCGTGATTGCTGACCGCTGCGTACTGGCCAATAATGTCACTTTGGCCGGGCATATCGATATTGGGTATCAGGCCACCTTGGGCGGCATGGTGGCCGTACACCAGTTCGTGCGGATCGGCGAGCACTCGATGGTCGGCGGCGGCTCGCTGGTGCGCAAGGATGTACCGCCCTTCGTAACTGCGGCCCGCGAACCGCTGTCCTACGCCGGTATTAACTCCATTGGGCTACGTCGGCGCGGCTTCTCCAAGGAGGAAATGCACCACATCGAAGACATTTACCGAGTGCTGTTTGTGCGCGGTCTGAGCGTACGCAAAGCACTGGGTATCATAGAAGACGAAATAATGCCCTCCGTGCACCGCGAGCGCATCCTCGATTTTGTGCGGACGGCTAAACGCGGAGTGATGAAGGGCTTTCGCACGATGAACGGGGCCAGCAAGGTGGCAGAGCCGGTATTGGACTAATGACCATTTGGTGCGCCTTCTCCCCCAAAAGTAACTACCGGGCGTAGCAACGCACTGATGGAAAGGTCTTCGTCCACGGCTTCCCAATGGATACCTGCGCCTTTTCCGATCAGCCGCCATCCCTCCCGCTGAGCGGGCGTGGCTGCCGCCAAACGGGGAAACCAGTCGTAAGGCACGCCAATTTCGCGCCCATCTTCCAGCACCACGAAAAACTTATGTGCTTCGGTACGAACGGCAACGGCTTTGGGAAAATCAACTTTTGAAGTGGTCATGCCAGTCGTTTTTAAATTTTTCCTGATGGTCATCTATGATTTTTCGAGCCTGTTTTTCCTCTGATTTAGTAAAGCCCTGCATATAATCTTCTTCCAAAGGATCAAGCCAATATTTGCCTTCCGCATCTCCTCTTTCGAAGTGTACGTGTGGCGGCTCTTTGCCTTCGTTACTGTAAAAGAAAAAACGGAAGCCTAAAAGTCGAAAAATGGTTGGCATAATTGGTTGGTCCTGATGCTCAACAAAGATAGGTTTTTAATCAAATTCTCGATGTTTCTTCGTACAACCCTTTGTTATTTTATTCTATGTTCGACCCACTTCGCCTTAGCGCAACACCACGTCATCAAAGGTCGCCTTTTCGCCCTACCCGGCAATCTGGCCGTAAGCAGTATAGGCATCGGCTATGAACGGGTATTTGCCAATCAAAATGCTATTCAGCTCTTGTTCAATCGCAATGTGGTGGATATGCGCGAAACCGATGGTAGCAAAGACGTTTTCGTGACGCTCATCCCCGAAGTAAAGCATTATTTCCGCCCACCCGAGGCCTTACACAAATCGGCGTACCTGGCCGCTTTCTTGGAAATGCGCCATTATTACGCCAGTGGCGGTAGTTTCAACGAAAAAAGTCTCGCTCCTGGCCTGTTGATCGGTCAGCACTTGCATTTTTCGCGAAAATGGTACTTGGAAGCCTATACTGGGCCGCTGTATCGATTTGCCAAAGAAGCTTACAATATGTCAGATAATGGCGTGGTCAGTTTAGAAAAGCGCGCCTTTTCCCGTTTTGGCTGGCGCTTTGGCTTCAACTTGGCCTACAAAATCTGACCTGCTGCGCATGACGACCATAGAACTGCAAAACACCGGTAAACGCTACCGCTTAGAATGGATTTTCCGCAACCTCGACTACCGCTTCCAAAGTGGTCAACGCTACGCCATCCTTGGCCCCAACGGTTCGGGCAAATCTACCTTGCTGAAAGTGCTGTCCGGTCATTTGTCGCCCTCCAAGGGGCAGGTAGATTTTGTGGAAAATGGACAAAGCATAGCGGAAGAAGATATTTATCAACGGGTGAGCTACGCCGCGCCCTACATCGAACTCATCGAGGAATTCACGTTGGAAGAGGCCCTGCGTTTTCACAGCAGACTAAAGCCCATGCAGCCGGGCATCACGGTCAATCGTTTGGGCGAACTGCTGGCACTCCCCCGTGCCCGCACCAAGGAAATTCGCTTTTTTTCGTCCGGCATGAAACAACGCCTTAAACTTATCCTGGCCATTTGCTCGGCTACGCCCATCCTGTTGCTGGACGAACCGGCCACTAATCTGGACGAACAAGGAGTGGCCTGGTATAAAAACCTGATCGGGGAGTATGCCACTGACCGGCTCGTAGTCATTGCTTCTAATGACCCGCACGATGCGGAGTTTTGTGCTTGGCACTTGAACATTCTGGATTACAAGGACGCTGGTGTACGACTGACTTTTTAGTCCGTTGTACACCAGCGGTATGGCCTTTATTTTGCGATTCGCACCACTTTTTTAGTGGTGATGTGTCCCTCGCCATCCTTGATTGATACATAGTAAATACCCGGCGCAAACTCGTCGCCATTAGAAATGGTAAAGCGATTGGTGCCAAAGTGAGTGGCCTTCGTGCTTTCCCATACGGTGCGGCCAAGCAGGTCGGAGATAATAATTTGGGCCAGGCCCTGCTCTTGCAAGCTGTTGATTTCTATGACCAGGAATTGATTGAACGGATTGGGATAGGCCCTGACACTTGCCCTCGTCTCTCCTTGCGTGGCGGGGGGTGGTTGATTGTCGCGGTCATTAGATTGGAGGGCTACCTTGCAAGGCTCACAATAATCAGGGTTTATATGGCATTCAGGAGGGCATTCCACGTCATACTCCAGCACTTCCAAAAGCACATCGGGCTGCGTCAGCGTACAGAACAGGAGCTTGTCACAAGAACCATCCTGATTTTGCCGGATGCAAGTCCGGGTGAATTCTTCCAAAATTCCTTCATATATAACCTCGCCAGTTTGCCGACAAGTGACTTTGCCCCAGCAATCTTGATCCTCCGAAATGGAGTAGTTTACGCCACCCAAGCAAAATATGTATGGATTGCCAGGGGTTTTGGTGGATTCTCGGCAGTTTTCGTTTTTGATCTCGAGTACGGTTTCCACATAGATTGGTTGACCTTCGAAGAATGGATCATCCAAGCCTTCGAACAGGCAACCAACCTTGTATCTGCATTCGCCTGTGACCAGTACCTCCAGCGGATGGTCCCAGTCAACGTATTCAATACCTCCTACCGGTATGGATCTGGTAGTATTATCACAAGGGACGGTCAGCGTACCCCCTGCACAGGGATTGCTGGACGAGGTAGGACTATAGTCAAAGGCTTTATCCTTGCAGTCATGTGGATTATCACGTGGGCAGTCCTTGTCTCCACAATTCTCGCACTCTATACATTCCGTAACTGCCTTAAATGGCTCTGCTCCTTTGCTGGGAGGCTGCACAGTATGCATGAACCCTGCATAGGTCTTATATATTACTTCCCCAAACTCAAAACACCAGTCCTTGCGACAACCATATTGGTCGATGACGGCGCAGGGGTAAAGTCCTTTCGTATGTACATCAAAGACGTTAGTGCCAATGGTGTGGCAACCGCCGCCATCCTCGACTACCAAGGTGCTGTAACTAAGATCGGGCCACTCGACGGTTAAATGATATGGGTACTCGTTCGGTTCTGTATGCGTAAGTCCTCCCGTGCAATTACTATTAAAACCATCAGGAATTCTTATTCTGGCATTGAAGAGAGACCGAAAACACGGGTCCACCACCTCGAAAGGGTCAATATGACTCATCGGAAAGTCAAAGTTATACATATTATCGGGCGTAGCTCCAACTGTAGCACTCACGGTGGCCGAGCAAGACTTTGCATCGGTCACCGTAATGATATAGGTTCCCGCTTCTAAACCCTTGATCGTATAAGGTTGTTCCAAAGTGGTCACGCTCCCACCCGGCCAGAGAACGGTGTAGGGTGCCATCGCTTGCTGGATGGACACGCGTACCGTTCCCGAGTGACCGCTTTCGCAAGAGTTAGTGACGTAAATACCTAATTTGGGCGTATGTGCCGCATCACAAACCCCCAGATCAAAACACTTGACCACTTCTTCTTTACACCCATTGGTAACAGTCACGCAGTATCTACCCTCCGCCAAACCTTCTATATCTTCGGTATAGGCGGCAAACCCATTAGGGCCGCTCCAAACATAGTGATAACCCGTGCTGTAAACGGAGCCGCTAATAGAAATATCTATGCTGCCCATATAGTTGTTTTGCGCTGTTAATGGTTCTACCACCGTGTATTCGTCGTTAATGGTGAAAGGTTCCTTGGGGCAAACGTTGGGGAACTGACCTTTGGTAGATTGATCTTCGCAGCAACAAATATTAAAAGACCTGGTCGCAGAGCAGCCGTACTCATTAGAAATGGTAACATCGTAGAAGCCCACACACAAACCTTCGATACTTTCGCCAGTGGCGGTAAATCCATTGGGACCCGACCACTCAAAGGCAAATGCACCGTTGCCTACCATAGCACTCTCCTCTATACTGATGGTGATGGCGCCATCGCAAGCGTCCAGAAAAGGAGGCTCGCCACGTACCTCGCAGGAAGAAACATTCTTCAGTTCCTTTATAAATATAGCGTTGGTAGAGAGCGGAATGCCATCTATTACTTGAAAACACTTTATGCCGGTACAGCCATTGGCATCCGTGACGACCAGGCAATAGGTGCCGGGGTCAATATCCGTGGGTTCGTCTATGGGTTCTCCATTGGTATCTAGCCACTGATAGCTATAAGGTGGCCGCCCACCGTTGGGCGTTACGTTGGACACTTTGATGGAGCCAGTGCCGCCGCAAGCCGCAGATATGGTGGCTTCTACCGACAATTGAATACTGGAACAGAGCGGCACGTTGACTGAACCAACTGCTGAGCAATGATAGGCATCCGTGACCGTGAACTGGTAGTCGCCAGCCGCTAAGTTGGCTATTGGAGGGGTAGTGGCACCATTGCTCCACTGGATTTGATAGGGTTCCATGCCATTGGCAATGACCAGTGCAGCGGAGCCATTGGCTGTAGAAGAGGATGAGTAGGTGGCAGAGGCTACTACGCTCATGGCGCAGGTAGTTATTTCAATACAATCATAAAAAGAACAGCACTCATACTTTATTTCCAAACAGTATAACCCTGCTGGTACTTCCTTCAAATCTTCTTCATGGCTAACTACTTCGCCCGATGTATTACTAGTCCAGGTAAATGTCATACCACTATTGCTACCTACAATGGTCATATTAATGGCTCCCGTAGCTTGTTGTGCCGCAGCACTAGTGACATCATAAGTGACCTCATTGGAGGTAATACAGTCTGGGCCATTAGATTCAGCCAACATTTGGCATTTGCCCACCCGGAATTTATGTACCGCATCGGTCCCTTGAGGTGGCCCATTTGACCAGGAAGCATTAGTAGTACCAGTGCGATATGGTACGGCAAATGTCAGTCCAGTACCAGTATTGCAAGTATAAGGCTGAGGCAAATCTAATAATCTGTTGCCTTGACCTGCGGCATTGACATACAAATCTTCGCCTTCGAAAACTATTGTGTAACAGTAATCCTCTAAAAAATTAACTATTCCAAATGGAATTTGCCAATTTTTACCATTTGTATTTGGTTGTTCGATCCCGGTTACCCAATTATCAACCAAGCCTGGAATTTTAGCTCTTATGGTAGACACGGCTTCACTGGCCACTACATAGCCAATAAGTGGCTGACTGACCAAGGAGGCCGGGTTTTTAGGAGTGACGGCCCCTAAGCGTAATTGGCCTTGGGTTGTATTGTGAGTCGTCCATTCCCGATAATAGATTTGTTCATTGCCAGCATAAAGCCCTACCTTGTGGATAAAAGGCTTGAAGTTGTCGATCTGGAAGTTGATGGGATTGGAATGGTAAATATCGCCGTCCGTATTGATCACATCAGCACGAGCGGCATAATCCCCATCCTGATATTTTGATTCCCAAGGGTAACTGGCCAGCTTCAACGTAGTTTCTGGTGCTGTGTTTGGAATATGACTCTGATGAAGGCGTAAATAAAAGTCAGGGAAAAAGTAATGATCGTGCGGATGGCCTGCCCCGATGGGATGCTGGGGTTCCATAATAAACCCGCCATCGCCAGCAGTGCGATAGGCGAAAGGCATACACCCGTTCTGCATCAGGCCCGTCCCTCCATATCGCCCTGCAAACATTTCGGGCGGATAAATATTCAACGCGCCCACCGGGTCAATAACATAGCGGGAAGTATAGTTTAAGCCTTGAATAGCACCAAAACTACCACCTATACTTACATTTCGAAGCAGCCAGGAGACGGTGGACTCGTTCATCACCACATTGGTGTATTTGTCGGGACGACCAACCACCGTGGTAGCACCCGGCATACTAATCTCTGCTTCCAGCACATTCCGGGTGTTGTCGGCGTAGTTGGGGATAAAAGTCCCCCACACCGGGGTACCTTCGTCGAACTCACATACTTGGGATTGAAAGCCAGCGGCATCCCGGCGGCGCAAGCGCACGTTTAGGACATTATCTTCGTGGTCAACTTGGTTCCAGGGGTCTATGGAGCGGGTGAGGTGGGTATCATCCGTTCCTTCTTCCAAGTGCGAGAGATGAAGGTGAGGGTAAGGTGTGCCGGAAGTGCCAATGGGGGCAATCAGTTGGCCCGCTTGTACAAAATTGGTGGTGGTATATTGCCGACCATTATAATTAAAAACCACATTGGGAGCAACTGCTATGGCGGTATGGGTAACCAAGTTGATGATTGCCTGGCTCACGGGAGTCGTCGGAATGTTTATTAATGTAAAACCGCCGGACCTTGTGCCAGTAGAAGGGGGAGGATTATTATCAAATATATGCAAATAGGAAAATATCAGCCCGTTAGGATTGGTGGGAGGTTGGCCCGGAAGGTCATTTTGGTTGTAATGGCCGTCAATCACAATTTTTTTCAGGCCTCCGTCACCTAACAGCAACATAACCCTGCCAGCGGTCAAACTTACAATAGCATCGCCAGTCGGCCTTCCGTAATCTATTCCCTGGTGAAAGCGGGAAGCTCCTTCTCCTGCCACCCGCATACCATAATCGCTGGCAATGTTAGAGGTGGTAAACGCAGCTGGATCACCATACGTTGGGTTATTGCCGTTGCATTGCAAGCAAGGCGCGTACTGCGGTGCCAATTGAGAAAAAGCGATGCAGGGCAATAGCCATAACAGGATGGCTATTGCAAAAAAATGATGTTTCATGTGTAGATGTGGTTAGGTGGTCAAAAAGATTTTATTTCATATTGGCTTATATCCTTGATGGAGCCGTCAGGCAGGGTAGGCATTGTTACATCTTGGATGCCTCGATATATTTCCAACAAAGTCGGACGTGGGTAATAGCGGTAATACAGCAAACGTTTGTAAGGATCTATCATAAAACGCAGCCCCTCAGTACCATCATAATATATTATCTGAAATAGCGAGTCGGAGAAAACCGTGTGATCTATATGGCCTATATCATCCGCGTATTTGCTTTCTTCCTCTATTTTAGGGATGATTATATTGCGCCTTGACTTCCTATCGTACAGAACAAATTCCCCATCTTCGCTACTTGCTCCTTCACCCATAGGGTAAGCGGTGCCGAGCAGGACGTACTGCTCATCATCCGAGACAGACAAAATAACATTTGGTGCTAGCGGCAATTCGCTTTCAATATGTGCCAAACGTTTCCCCAAGTGATTATAAACCTCTACTTTGTTAATCCTGAAAATTGGAGTAATTTCATATTCTTTTTCATCAATATAGTCAAACAACTGCACCGAGAGGTTAGAAGCCATGTAAGAACCATAGTAAGTATAGTGGTAATTATAATGTAGCGTCTTCGACTTTTTCAAAAAATTCATCGGTAGCCTTATGCCAATACTTTCAAATTGACTCTTCAAATTGTCGTAATTGCCTCCTATTCTATATATGAAATCTATATTAATCTCGTTTTGGCCGATTATCTGTGCATCCGGTAAAGTAAATTTTAAAAATTTACTATCGTAAAGCAGTTTTTCCCAATCAACATCCAGCGTTGAACCATCAGAGGCATAGGAAAAGATTTTTCCCTTATCATTATCAATGCCGATCCACGGTTTACCCTTATAAGGGTTAACACCATCGGTAGGAATGGGCAGCGGGGTAGGCTTATCTACTACCCGAGTACTATCGCTCCCCTGCGCCCCCGAAGGCGTAGGCACCTGCCCCTGGCACCCCCCGCTAATCCCCAAGCAAAGGATAAGCACAAGCATGAAGCATCTGGGCATGGCCGTCTCTGGCCACGCAAAAAAGAATTGTCGCATAGTAAATAGTAGTTGGAAAAAGTGAGGAAAAAGGGTGGGTTTATTGCACGAAATAGAAGGCATTTGTATAAACGGCTAGTGTATCGCCTCTTCCAAAACCAAGGTTATCGGCAGCGATGATTTCCTCTGCCGCACCAAGTTCGTCTCCCGAATAATACTGCCGTGCCGAAGTATATTGCGGTTGACCGGGCAACGCGGCCGGACGGTAAGAATAGACGAGCCAAGAAGAATATACCTTTAAGTCCAACTTCCCATTAGACAATTTGTCGGCCCTGAAACTGAGCGGAGCCACTCCCGGAGTCCAACTTACAGTAATCATATTATGCGTACCAGTATAACGCACCACTGTATCAAGGGGGGGAATGCCCGACGACCCATCGCTAAAAACACGCACCTGGTAAGCATTCAGCAACTCAATGCCCGTAAAATTCAGTGGCGGAGTGTTCCGTCGCGCATAACCATCTATGGTGTCCAGGAAAGTGACGAAAGTGCCGGATTGTTGCCGCGCCAGAGGCATCCACGCCCCCTCTGGATTCTCCCAGTACGCCCTACCTGCACCATAAAAAGAACCAATATCGCTGAACCTAAACGTCTTCGGGAACTCTGGGGGCGGGTCGTCTTTGCCACACGCCGCCCAGCATAGGGCGAACAACAACAAGATACCAAGGAGCCTTGGCCGCAAAAAGACAGAGAAGTTTTGG
>JAYUXG010000382.1:0-3834 GCA_043753125.1 Saprospirales bacterium
GCCCAAGTTGGCAAAGTGATTTTTTTTGAGTGTAGTTCTCGTGGTAGATTAACATTTTTGATAGCCCAATGAGTTCTGTCTAATTCCCAGTCTGAAGTAATATCTAATTCAAACTTGAACTCTTCTAGTTGTTCACATGTTAGAAATCCATCTACTGGTATCTTCTCAAAACGGATTCTGATTATTTTTTTCCTAACTTTTATTTCCCTAATTAGTCCAAAATGTGGATTTTTCTTTTGAGTGCTTTCGTATGCAAAAATACAAGGAAAGCGCAAAATTTCATTTATCTTTTTATCATTTAAAGTGGTGTACTTTTCCTTAATCTCACTATCAGTATACTCTAAGAATCTACTAAAGTCTAAATCGTAGAAGTCCTTTTCCCAAGATTCTTCATTATATGAAACAAGCAGATTATACATATTTAGGTTTTTTTATTAATTGCATATAACTATTGCACTCCCGCAATTCCGACTACAATACTGTAGTCAAAGTTGCGTATATTTCGCCAATGAACGAGCAAGATTTCCGCCGCTTTATCGCCGAGCGTCCGGCACTGAACCTCTCCGTATTGGCAAACGAGCTAGGGGTGGACCGGGTCAACTTGTACAAAATCATCGCCGGGCTACGCAGCATTCCCAAAGCCAAACGGGGCCACTTCCTGGCCGTTGCCCAAAAATACGGGTATTCAGTCCATTGCTCCTAACAATCGCCCAACATTCTTACCAGCCTCCGCCCACAAAATTTCAATAATTTTGCCCCTAATAACCAATATATCCATAACGGCCCGCCATGTCCACCTTCCAATCCGCCATCACCACCGGCATCCCATCCCAACTCCCCGCCAAAAAAGCCCTTGACCCCACCGTCTCCCATGCCCCCCGCCGCGTAGTGGAAGGCGTACTCTCCGCCAAAGAAAAAGTGCTGGCCATCCAAAACGCCCTGCGCTACTTCCCGCCGGAGTGGCACGCCGAACTGGCCGCCGAATTCGCCGACGAACTCGAGCACCATGGACGTATTTATATGCATCGCTTCCGGCCCGACTACACCATGCACGCCCGCCCGGTGGGCGAGTACCCGGCCCGCTGCGCCCAGGCTGCCGCGATCATGCTGATGATCCAGAACAACCTCGACCCCAAGGTGGCCAAGCACCCCCACGAACTGATTACCTACGGCGGCAACGGCGCGGTGTTCCAGAACTGGGCGCAATACCTGCTCACTATGCGCTATTTGTCGCAAATGACTGACCATCAGACTTTAGTGCTGTATTCCGGCCATCCGCTGGGGCTGTTCCCCTCTCACCCGGAGGCCCCGCGCGTGGTAGTCACCAACGGCATAATGATTCCCAACTACTCCAAAAAAGAGGATTGGAACAAGTATAATGCGCTCGGCGTGACCCAGTATGGCCAGATGACCGCCGGGTCATTTATGTACATCGGGCCGCAGGGCATCGTGCACGGCACCACCATCACGCTGCTCAATGCCGGTCGGCGGCTGGGCTTCGACGACCTGCGCGGGCGGGTATTCGTCACCTCCGGACTGGGCGGTATGTCGGGCGCCCAGGCGGGTGCCGCCGTCATCACCGGGGCCGTGGGCGTAATCGCCGAAGTGGATGGCGAGGCGGTACAGCAGCGCCTGGCCGACGGCTACATCCAACCGGAAAACGTTTTTACTGATCTGGACGCATTGATTATCCGCATGGAAGAGTGTCGCCGCCAGAAAACGGCCGTGGCCCTGGTCTACCAAGGCAACATTGTGGACTTGTGGGAACGCTTCGTACGCGACCGTATCACCATTGAACTCGGCTCCGACCAGACCAGTTGCCACAACCTGCACGACTGCGGCTACACGCCCGTAGGCTACACTTTTGAGGAGGCTAAACGGCTGTTAATCAGCAACAAGCCGCGCTTTATGGAAGAAGTGGCCGCTACACTGCGTCGCCATGTGGCGGCCATCAACACCCTGCACGAGCGCGGGGGCTTTTACTTCTGGGATTACGGCAATGCTTTTCTAAAAGAGGCCGCCGATGCGGGCGCGGACGTGTGGAAAAACCGGGAAGAGGCCATTTTTGCCTATCCTTCCTACGTAGAGGACATCATGGGACCGCTTTGCTTCGATTACGGGTTTGGGCCGTTCCGCTGGGTTTGCTGCTCGGGGGAACAAGCGGATTTAGATAAAACTGATGCGATTGCCGCCACCATATTGGCCGAAATGCTCGCTGAAGCCCCCGAAGAAATACAGGGTCAACTCCGCGACAACCTGCTGTGGATCCAGACGGCCAAGCAAAACATCCCCGTGGTCGGCTCCAAGTCGCGTATCCTCTACGCCGACGCGGAGGGCCGGATGCGCATCGCCAAAGCCCTGAATGATGCCATTGCTGACGGCCACCTGGCTGGCCCCATCGTGCTGGGCCGTGACCACCACGACGTGAGCGGCACCGACTCGCCCTACCGCGAAACCGCCAATATTTACGATGGCTCGCGCTTCACGGCGGATATGGCGGTGCAAAACGTGATCGGCGATGCATTCCGGGGCGCGACCTGGGTGAGCCTGCACAATGGCGGCGGCGTGGGCTGGGGCGAAGTGATCAATGGTGGTTTCGGTATGGTGCTCGATGGGTCGCCCGACGCAGAACGACGCTTGCTGTCCATGCTGTTCTGGGATGTGAACAACGGCATTTCGCGCCGGGCCTGGGCACGCAACCCCCACGCCCTCAGCACTATACAGCGCACTATGGCCGCCTACCCTGATTTGCAGGTGACGGTGCCTTATTTAGCGGACGAGGAGTTGGTACGTATAGCCATGGAACAGGTCAAAAACCAATAATAATTTTTTAAAGGCCAGCCTCAAAAAAAATTTCCAAATTTTATTTCAAATAAAAGAGAAAAATATACCCTTTTTCTGAAAAGTCCTATATCTTTGCGGCGGCAAAATGCCACATCAACATTTTTAATTTTTTTTGCAATGTACAACGGAACAGTTAAGTTCTTCAATGAGTCCAAAGGTTTTGGCTTCATCACCGACAATTCCTCTAAGGAGGAAATCTTCGTCCACGCCAGCGGCCTGATCGACAACATTCGCGAAGGCGATAATGTCACGTTCAGCACCGAGCGCGGCAAAAAAGGAATGAATGCAGTAGATGTCAAAGTCGCCTAACCGCGAAGCAGACATTTGATTGATAGAGTTTCTGAACTCCCGGTGGATACGTCCATCGGGAGTTTTTTTGTAAACTTCTCCAGGGTTATTGTATGGATTTGTGGGTAATCGTAAGACTTTAAACTACCTTCGACCACTCCTCCCCTGGCAAATAATGCACTGCCTCCACCAGCCCCAAAGTCATCAGCAGCAGCCCAAGCCATTCGCGGGTAGTTTCTTCTCCGCCACCAAAAACAGGTATTCCACCGGGATCCATTTCAAACTTCACTTCGCCACCCCAAGAAATAAACTCCGCAAACGTAATGGCCACCGGGTTCAAGGCCAGTCGGGGCGCGAAGGGTACACTGCCCCAATGCAAATCCTCTTCATGGCGGCCAAAACGACGTTTTTGCCGCTGCACCGACGGCGGTACCTGGAAGATCTGTAGCGGTTCCATGCCCATCTCCTCCACCGAATCGAACACTTTTTGGTGTAAAACCGTAAACCCTGGAATAGAGGATGCAGTAAACACCTCGCCTGCTACGGGGACTGCTACAAAGCGACCATTTTCTAAGCGCAGTGGCTCAAAACTGCGTTTCTCATAGTCCAGCATCCACACTTCTGGAAGGCCCGCTGCCGCGTACCGCTCTAAGCGAAGGCCAAAGTCGAAAGGCCGCATGAACGACGTGACTACCTCAATGG
>JAYUXG010000383.1:0-3829 GCA_043753125.1 Saprospirales bacterium
AGGTCCAACAATCGCTCGTGCGGTCCGGGAATGAGTGGCTCGTTTTGCAGGACGGTCTGCACCAAACGGCCCTGCGCGTCGAACACCTCCACGGTGGCCGGGCCTTCCTCAAACATCCAGAAAGAATACACCGCGTAACCGCCCGCAGTGGGGTTTGGGGTCAGTTTCGGCTGTTTGGGATAAGTATTGGTAATCTGCGTAGAAGTGATGAAGGTCGGGCTGCCCGTCAGTTCCACCTGTTGGGCGTTGCTGATCTGGTGGGTCTGGGTCTGGCTATAGTGCCAGGGTTTGAGGTCGAGATACCTTAAATTGAAGTCGGTCGGGAAGTCATAGTACACATGGGCATTTTCACTTCTGTCCTGCGAAGTAACCGCCCACAGCACGTAGGTAAACTGGCCCAATGTATCCTTGAACGCCGCGCCGCGCACATTGGCAGGCAAGTGCAGCCGCTCGGTTTGCGCTGGGTTATATTTTTTACCTGCCAGCATATCGTGGGTGGTCTTCATGGTCCAAGCCGCGCCGGTCGCCTCGCCAGCGAATGGCAGCACATTATTGAGATTTTTGAACAGGCCCATGTACGAGAATTCGTTCTGGGCTTCACTTTCCGGCTTTTCATCGCCCATAGAATAAATGTGCATTTGGGCAACATTCTTCATTTGGGCCATCACGAGGGCCTTGATCAAAAAATTGACCTGAGCCTCCTCCGAGCCAAGGTACTCTCCATACGCCTTGCGCGGCAGGTTATATTCTGTGCAGATCCACAGTTTTTCGGGATACTGCCCATCGCCATAACCATAACTTTTCAGTACCTGATCGAACTTGTCGCGCAGATTCCAGATACCATCCACGGCGGCGTCGGAGTGGCGATTATAGCTGAAACCCTGGATATTGTTGTCCCAGGAACGCATCGAATTGTCCAAGTGCGGGTAGGAGTGGAAGCTCATGCAATCGAAGTAAGCACCTCCTTTGAGCGGGTATTGCCCAGTCACGGCTCCACTGAAAGGCTCGTCGCTGTACCGGCAGATGACGTCCAGATAGCTCGGCCAGCCCAAACCGCCGACGGCCACGAACGCCTTTGGGTCCACTGATTTGATGACTTCGTAGCTGATGCGCAGGGTGCGGATGTAGAAGTAGGGTGGCGATTTCAGTTTGGTCTCGCAGGCTTCAGGGGCGTTCTCCCACCAGTTGCCAGCGGTGCCACGGGGTGCCCAGCCGTTGCCACTGTCCACGTCCGGTTCGTTCCAAACTTCGTAAATGCTGATTTTGTCTTTGTAGGCGGTTACCGTTTTCCACACGGACAGCGCGTACAGGTTGGCGTCGTTGACGGGGGTGCCGTTTTCGCCATTGTCCCAGATGGGTTCGTAGAGGCCCTTGAACATTTCGCTACGACTATTGGGGCAGTAGTAGGCGTCTTCGCGGTTGCGGTCGGAGGGGAAACCGATAATGGCCACTACGTTGCGCAGGCCGATGTCCTGATAGTACTGAAAGGCGTCCTTGCGGATGTCGAAGCCCCAGTAGTCCAAAAAGTGGTCAAATAAACCGGGCCGGATGGTGGTGATGCCAAACCCCGGTACTCGACCATCGGGCGTGCCGTGGGCAAGCGCGGCCAGTTCCTTGTCATAGTAATAGGGCGGAAAATAACCCATGTTGGTGCCGTAGCCGAACGCTCCTTCGTAAGGAGGCACGAAGTCGTTGGCGGTGGTGGTGGATTGGGCGCAAGCCACCAGGGGGAGGATGAAAACGAGGCAGATAAACAATCGGTGCATGATTAAAAATTATGAGCGTTAAGAAAAAAAGGTGTGTAAGCAAGGAAGCCAACGGATGTGTCCGCTGGATATATTCGACTGCATGGGGATACTTGTGGCCCGGCAACCAGTCAGAGCTGCGGGTATCGACAGAGGATTAGGCACCACTGATGTGGTGGATAATGTAAATCAGGCAATCGGATCGGGTAAATGGAATCGGGAGGGAATAGTACCGACGCTAGTTATCTGGCCAGCGCAAACAGCGTGGGCCAGGGCGTGTAAATCTTGGTCGGCATAATAGGGAGGGGAATAGTGCAGGGGAGCAGCGTAGCCAAACGTTGGTCCACCAGAGGGGATGGTAATGGTATTAGTATTGGCAGATAAAAAGAGGGGCGTGTAAGCGGCAAAAAGAAGAATAACGGCTAGGCAGGTAAACGATTGATGCATGATTAAAAATTAGTAGGCATTAGAAGATGTGTCGTAAACTGCATTGTCGGCAGCTATTGTTTATATTAAATAAATTTAACATATACGGCCCGTTTTTCCATCCGGAAATAAAGCCCCAGTCGCATAATTTTTTACAAAAGTATAAAAATCACCAAATTGGTAGGTTACTTCGCTTTTTATTTAGTTGCTCTGCATTAATAGCTGATTAAAAAAAGCAATATGCCAATGTTCACCACCTGAGCAATATGCCCGACCAACTCTTTCCAATAGAACCCGACATCCGCCGGGCTACCACCTTGCCGGGCCACTTTTACCACGCGCCGGAGGCATTCCACCAATGCCGGGAGCAATTGTTCGCCCGATCCTGGCAGTGCATCATTGGGGCCGAAGAGCTGGTGCGTCGGCCTTTCGATGCCCTGCCGTTCCGGTTTATGGACAATTTCCTGGAAGAGCCACTGCTGCTGCTGCGCGACGCGGACAACCAACTGCGCTGCTGCTCCAACGTCTGTACCCACCGTGGCAAGGTGCTCGTGGAGCATCCCGGCCGCCTCGAGCGTGGCCTCGTCTGCGGCTATCACGGGCGGCGTTTCAGGCTGGATGGCCGCTTTGTGGCCATGCCCGAGACCACTGGCATGGAAAACTTCCCTTGTGCCGACGATGACCTGACCCAATTGCCGGTGCAACAGTGGCGGCAGTTGGTTTTCACTTCCCTGGCCCCTGCCATCCTCTTTGCCGAATGGATAGCACCGCTGGAGCGCAAAGTGGGTTTCCTGCCCATTGAGCAGTTTCGTTTCGACGCGGCTCGCTCCCGCGACTACCTGGTGCGGGCCAACTGGGCACTCTATTGCGACAACTATCTGGAGGGTTTTCATATTCCGTTCATCCACAAGGGACTGGCGGCATCGCTCGACTGGAATGCCTACCACACCGAACTCTACCCATGGGGCAATTGCCAGGTGGGCGTGAGCAAGGGCGGCGACCAGGTTTTCGATCTGCCACCTCACCACGAGGATTTCGGACAGGCCATTTCGGCTTATTATTTCTGGCTGTTCCCCAACCTGATGTTCAATTTCTACCCTTGGGGCCTATCGCTCAACATCGTGCGCCCGATGCAGCCCGACCTGACCAAAGTGAGTTTCCGGGCCTATGTCTTCGATGAGACGAGGTTATACGCCGGCGCCGGGGCCGATGTGGACTTGGTGGAACGGGAGGACGAAGCGGTGGTGGAGCAGGTGCAAATCGGCACTCGGTCACGCTTCTACCAACACGGCCGGTTTTCGCCGAGCATGGAAAAGGGGGTACACCAGTTTCATCGCCTGGTGTCGGATATGCTAATGATGAATCATGAATAATGAATGCAGTCCGGCATACTTTATGTTTACAGTGGACTTTGAATTTAGAGGATTGACTGCCTCGTCCATTGCCACCGTCCACCGTCTGACGTCTACCGTCCGTCGTTCATAATCCAACCGTCTGCCTACCGTATTTTATGTTTCCTGATCTGTACCGCTGCCTGTCCTTCCTGTTGTTTTGTTTTTTCCAACAACTTTCCGCCGCCGACTGCGTGGACAGCATCCGGTGGAGCATCGAGCCAGTGCAGTGCAACGGCCTGCGCAATGGCTTCCTCTATATCGATA
>JAYUXG010000384.1:0-21614 GCA_043753125.1 Saprospirales bacterium
TTAAAAGCAGTCTTGACCAGCGATAGGGGTTTTTGGGAAAAACGTACTGCGCTTCGCCAGCAAATGCTGGAAATCATAAAGGACCAATTGGCATATTTACTTGACTATCCTATGAACGACCAGGCAAAAATAGAAATGGTGGAGGCTTATCAACAATTTAGGGCGGCGGCCCATGCCCTGAGTGGCAGTCACATTTGAAGTGAGACTACCGCTACTCACCCAATATCATCGCCTCCACTTCTTTTTTGGCGAGCTCTATTTGGGCTTGGGCTTAAGATTGGAGGTGTTGGGCTTTTTCAGCAATCTTACTAATATGCAATATTATTTCCTGTTGAATTGGTATTGGCGGAATTGGTATTTTTACATTTTTCAACTCTTCTTGCGTGATTGCGGGGTAATTTCCCCCACTGCTTCTTTGTTCCATTTGGGTAAGGCAAAGCCGATTCCTTAATACCATATGCAAATAGTCTGCAACTAATTTTGTATCATCGTAATAGCGAATCACGGCAAAGCCTGTTGAGGCAATGCTGACATCTTCCCGTTCGCCTATTCTTGCTATTGCGCCTCGGCTTGGGCGAGTAGTCGAAATAATTATATCTCCTTCCCTCACAATCATTTTTGCCCTGCTGGGTGCTTCTGCAATTTTGATTTGACCAACATTCGAGATTGTACCGTTTGATAAGTTTATTTCACTAATTTCTATGTATGGAAAAAGATCGTCAAAAAGACTTTTTTGATCCCATGTTTCCGCAGAAAAATCTATTAGATGGCCTAGCCTTTCATTGGGTGTCTTACCAATGGCTTCAATTAGTTGTAAGTATTCTGGTTTATAAAATTGGGGGTCTAACCGCCCCCCGCTCACCACCCCCGACCCCACCAAAAACGTCTTTTTCCGCTCCACTACGGCGGGCAGCGTAATGCCCAACTGCGCCAGCAAGTAGCCGTCTATGCTGGCTAATAGGCGGGTGGCCTCGGCTTCTTTTTCGCGCTTGGCGGTGTAGGCGGCTTGGAATTTTTGAACGATTTGGTGCTGAATGTGGAGGGGTGGAATAGGTATTTGTAGGTTTTCAAATTCCTCCGTATTTACACTTTGGACAGTTGTGCTATGTTTTACTACAAAAGATAAAATTTTATCCTGAAAAATCTTTAGAAAATGAGCAAGATAATAGGGATTTATATGCCCGTTCCGCAGAACGAGTGCTTTAATATCCTGATTTATGGCAACTTCTTTCGTATTTATCGCAATTGGTAAAGTATGTTGCAAAATTCCGCTCCTAACTACAACCAATAGACTTCCCACAGGAACAAGTTTAGACGCAGAGTTTATAAGGCCTTCTTCTGTAATAGTGTCTTCACTTGTAAAAATTTCTAATTGAACAAAGTCTTTTGGCGATACCCAATTGATATTGCCGTTCCAATAAGCACTTTTAGATTTATCAGGCGTTCCTCCGCTAAAAGTTCTGACCAGCGAAATCAATTTTTTCGTTGGATAAATTGATTTAATGGAATTAAATTTTCGTGCATGATTCACATAGCAATCCAATCTTCCTTCCACTTCCCCCCTCTCTACCAAAAATACCTTACCGTTCAACACGGCGGATAAAGAGGGGGTTAGCGAAAATTTACTTTACGCGCTCCTTTTTCTAGATGTTCAATAAAGCGGGCCAGTTCCGTGGTGATCTCCGGCAGGTCATTTTGCGCAATGGGCTTGCCGGTGGCATCGTAACCAATATGCTCGGCAATGGCCATAAAGATTTGATAATTGGGCAGAGCGGCCTGTTTGCGTTGCTGGTAGGTGTCGGCCACTTCATCGTAGAGGGTACTCCATTTTTCCTGGAAGGCCTCGTTTATTTCCTCGCGTTGGGTTTGGCTGGCCTTGTCTTTGCTTTTTAGGAGCGGTTTTAAGGCGGTGCGCTTCTCGGTCTCCCACTTTTTATAAGTGTCGGCCAGTTTGGTCTCTTGCGCTATTTGTTCTTGCAGGGTTTGTTGGGTGCTTTCTATTTGGTCGGTCGTGGCGGGCGTATGCTTTTTCAAAAACAACACGCTGCTTTTCACGCCCGCGCCAGTATGCGTGAAGGTGGTCTGCGGCAGCGACACTACGGCCACGATGCGGAACTTGCGTTCTATATCGTCGCGCACGTATTGCAGACTGCTATTGGTCAGTATGCCGTCCGGCACTACGGCGGCCAAGTAGCCCCCGGCTTTGAGGAACTTGTGGCATTGTTCGATAAAAAGGATTTCGGTGCTTTGGTTTTCGTGGCCGGTGGTCAGGTGCTGGCCTTTGGCCTCCCCCTCAATCCAATCGCGTTTTTTCTCGGCAAAGCCGTAATAGGAGCCAGTGGCGCGAGTGATCTGCATATACGCCTTTTCGGACTGCTTGACGATGGAGCCAAAGGGCGGATTGGTGACAATAAAATCAAAAGAATCGGGCGAAAAACTCTGGTTTTTAGTCTGTTCGCGGATGTAATCAATGGGATGCAGACCATCGAAAGCGATGACGTTGGTATGGCCGTCGTCGTGGATAATCATGTTCATCTTGGCCACACGGGCAATGGATTCATTGATTTCGATGCCAAAAAGGCGTTTTTCGGCGAAATCGTGCCAGTGCGTGAAATGCTGTACCGCCTCCTGCGGATCGGCTTGGTCAAATTTTTCGTTAGCCTGTTGCCGCACCTTGTCGAGGGCGTAAAGCAGGAAGCCGCCGCTGCCGCAACTCGTATCCAGCACCTTGGCCTCGTGGGTGATCGGCAGCGTGTCAATCATCATTTTAACTACCACACGGGGCGTAAAATACTGGCCAAATTCGCCCCGGAAATAAGTGCCCAAAAAAGTCTCAAAGGCCCTGCCCTTGCTGTCCAGATCGGTCTTGGTCAAGTTTATTTTTTGCAAATAACGGACGACCGTCTGGAAGCGTTCGGCGGTGAGGTCAATAGGCTTATTGAACACTTCGGGGTCCTTGCGCTCGCCATGATCGTATAGTTCTTCGATTCGTTTTTTCAGATCGCCGGGCTTTTCATTCCGATAAATCTGGAATTTGTAGGGCTGGCCTTTCTCGGTCGCTTTTTCGTCCCACATTTTGCAAAAGATCAATTTATCCAGTTCATCGAAGGCTTGGGAGGGGTTTAGTTCGCCACCCGCCCATAGCGCATCGTGTGATTGCTTAAATATGCGGATCAAGTCGTTTTCTTCAATGGTTTCTAAATCATCAAAGAGAATTTCTTTATGGCCGTAGGCCACCGCTGGCTCGCTCCAACTATGGCCATTGGATCTGGAAATGTATTTTTTCCCTTTGACGTACTTGAAGGGCGGGGTTTTGTCAAAACCAAAGTGCGGGATGTCTGCCTCTTCCTCTTTTTTGTTGCTGTCTTTATCAAACTTATAGTATTCGTCTTTGTCGCCCTTGGTCACCCAGATGTACTTGGTCGTACCCGCCAGGGCATGGGCATACGCAAAAAGCCTGATTGACCGCCTGCTTGAATTCCGCTTCGGATACCTCTTCCTTCTTGCATTCTATAATAATATGGGGCTGCTCCAGGGTATCGTCGTTATAAACAATGATGTCGGCCTGTTTGGTGGAGCTACCCATCGTCACCGTCTCATTGATGGTGATCCGTTTGGCCGAATAGCCGTATTCCAATGCTAAGCGGCAAAACGCTTCGGCTTGTACCCGTTCCTCGGTGTCCGTGTAGCGGCGTTTTCTGGGTTCGGCTACTTGATAGAAAATATTCTTTTGGTCTTCGTCAAAAGTGATAAGTCCTTGCTTTGTGCCTTCGGCGATATAATCCATGTTGTTGGTTGATTGAATTAAAAAGTTTACTTCTCAAACCCCAACAACACCCCTTCAATAATTCCGCAACAATCGTCCATCTGCGCCCGGTCCATCACCAGCGGCGGTGCAAACCGGATGATATTGCCATGCGTAGGTTTGGCCAGCAACCCGTTTTCAGCCAGTGCCAGGCAGATATTCCAGGCCGTTTTGCTGGTTTCGGAGTCGTTGATGCCGATGGCATTGAGAAGGCCCTTACCGCGCACGAAGGTGAGTAGGTCGGGGCGGCGGTACAGAATATCGTTCATGCGCTGCCGGAAGACCTTGCCCAGGGCCTGGGCATTTTCCGCCAGTTTTTCGTCGCGTACTACTTCCAGCGCTTCCATCGCCACGGCACAGGCCAGCGGGTTGCCACCAAAGGTGGAGCCGTGTTCGCCGGGTTTTAGGGTTAGTATTACCTCATCGCTGCTCAGCACGGCACTTACTGGGAGTACCCCGCCGGACAAGGCCTTGCCCAGTATCAGCACGTCGGGCTTGATGCCCGCGTGGTCGCAGCATAACAACTTGCCCGTCCGGGCAATGCCCGTCTGGACCTCGTCAGCGATAAACAGCACATTATGCTTTTGGCAAAGTTGATACGCCGTGGGTAAGTAGTTTTCATCGGGTACGTACACGCCCGCCTCGCCCTGGATCGGTTCGACCATAAAACCGGCTACGGTGGGGTCTTGCAGCGCGTGTTCGAGGGCTTCCAAGTCATTGTAAGGCACGGTGATGTAGCCCGGCATATATGGCCCGAATCCGCGCCGACTGTCCGGGTCGGTGCTGGCGGAGATGACCCCCAAGGTGCGCCCGTGGAAGTTGCCCGCCACAAAAATGATTTTGGCTTGGCCTTCGGCTACTTTTTTGACTTGGTACGCCCACTTGCGGGTGAGTTTGATAGCGGTCTCTACGGCCTCCACGCCGGTATTCATCGGCAGCATCCGGTCGTAGCCAAAGTACTGGGTGACGTACTCGGCGTAAGATCCCAACAGGTTGTTGTAAAAAGCCCGCGAGGTCAGGGTCAGTTTTTGTGCCTGTTCCGTCAACGCGCGGATGATGCGGGGATGACAATGCCCTTGATTGACAGCACTATACGCCGACAGAAAATCGTAGTAGCGTTTGCCTTCCACGTCCCAGACGTACACACCTTCGCCTCGCTCCAGCACCACGGGCAAGGGATGGTAGTTGTGGGCATTGTAACGGTCCTCCAAGGCCATGAGTTCGGCGGAGGCAACAGCGGTGGTGGTGGTTAGGACGTCCATGTTTTTTAGTATGCTAAGGTGGGTAATCTGCCAAATGGGGCCACAAAAGTACGGTTTTAGTATTTAATTTATGGAATTACATCAAAAAACCCTGCCTCGAACACGCCACCAGGGACGTGTACGAAGCAGGGCTGCACCTACACCACTATTGAATTTACTCCGGTTATCCCCGTCGGCTCTTCCCTGGTGCTTGTTGATCGCTTTGACCGGCCTTTTTCTGCATTTTATGGCCTTTGCCTTTGTGCTGCTTGCGACCCTTGTGCTGCTGCTTTTTGGCCTGCCATTGCTCGTACTTGGCCACTTGTTCCCGGTTCAACAGGGCCTTGTGGGCGTTCATCCGCTCTGTGCGCAATTGGCTTATTTCTTCCTTGCTGGCCATGCGCTTGGCCCGCATCTTCTCGTCGTAAGCCCGGTCAGTTTGCTCAAATTTTGCCTTTTGTTCTGGCGTTAAGTTCAGTTCGCGGGCCGCTTGGTCGTAGCGTTTCTGCTGATGCTGTTCCTGCGTCAGCTTGGGCCTGGGCTTGGCGGTCGGTGCTGGCTGGGTTTGGGCGTAGCTGGAAAGGGAGGAAAAAAGGGCTACCACAACGATCAGTGCCAGCCGAACAATTGATTGCAATCTCATATTTGTCAGTCGTCCTTAGTTTTTGTACAGCAAAGAACAAGGCTTTAGACGGCGGTTGGGTACTTCGGTTTCATCCACTTAGGCTTAAAACTGTGTTAAAGGTTTCAGACCTCACAAACGGGCCACAATGGTTTGATTGCCCTTCATCTGCTGGTTCATCGTCACCTCGATCTTGGCATCGAGCGGCAGGTATAAGTCCACACGGGAACCAAATTTAATAAAGCCCATATCGCGGCCCTGCTCCACTTGGTCGCCTTCGTGTACGTACCAGCAGATGCGCTTGGCGACGGCCCCGGCGATCTGGCGCATCAATATTTCGACGCTGCCATTGTCGTACACTACAGTGGTGCGCTCGTTCTCAGTGCTGCTTTTGGGGTGCCAGGCCACCAGGTACTTGCCGGGGTGGTAGCGAAAGTAGTTGACCACGCCGCTCACTGGGTTGCGGTTGACGTGCACGTTGAACGGCGACATAAAGATGGACACCTGTAGCCGTTTGTCATGGAAGTATTCATTTTCCATCGCCTCCTCTATGACGCAGACCCGCCCGTCGGCCGGGGCGTACACCAGATTGTTGTCGGCGATATGCACAGTGCGCACCGGATTGCGGAAGAACTGTAGCACCAGCCCGTACATAATGGCCGAGACCACGATGGCCCACGGCAAAAAATAGGGGGCCATTCGCCCCACCACCACATTCAATAGGATAAAGACCAAGGCTAAAATGGTCAATAAGACGCGGCCTTCTTTATGGATGCGAAAAGTCATGCTTTAATGTTGAGAAGGTGAGAATGTTGAGAAAACTAACTGTTATTCTTTTGGCTCCCTCTCATTCAAAACCATTTCGCGATATCCACCACTGATAATACGTTGCGTGATCGTCAACGTAAATGTAGAAATTTTGTCACCCTTCCCGTAGATATTTACGACGAACAATAGGTTTCGCCCCATCGCCCACCATTCGTAATTCATCATTTCTTTTTCCCTTTCTTCCACTTCTCCGCCGCCTCGATCTCCTGCATCACCGCTTTCCACTTGTCCGGTACGTCCTGCGTGAGTTCGATGGTTTCGGTGTAGTCACGTTTGCTGACTTCCATGACCCGGATTGGTTGGGTCAAATACTCTTCTATTTCGGCCAACATCGGGCGTTCTTCCGGACTGCAAAAAGAAATGGCCTGGCCCTTGTGGGTGCCGCGTCCGGTGCGCCCTACCCGGTGGACGTAGTTCTCGGCCACGTCCGGCAGGTCGTAGTTGATCACGTAGTCCACATTGGCAATGTCAATACCGCGTGCACTGACATCGGTGGCGATAAGCACGCGCACCGTCCCGGCCCGGAATTTTTCCAGCACCACCAGACGGTCGGCCTGCTCCTTGTCGCCATGCAGCGTCTCGGTAGCAATATCCACGCGGGCCATCGCCTTGGCCACCCGCTCGGCGCGGACCTTGGTACGCACAAAGACCAGTATTTTGCTTTGTTCGTATTGATGGAGCAAGCGTTCCAGAAAAAACCGCTTGTCGTCCATCTCTACAAAAAGCACGCCGTGCTGAATATTCTTGGCCACCGGGTCTTTTGGCGACACTTGGATGCGGATGGCATTGTGGACCAGTGAATAGGCCAGTTTCTTGATCTTTTCGTTGATGGTGGCCGAAAAAAACAGCGTTTGCCGCTGGCGGGGTAGGAACTTGATCAAATCCTCGATGTCCTTGATGAAACCCAGGTCGAGCATGTGGTCGGCCTCGTCCAGCACGAGCATTTCGGTATGCTCCAGGTGCAGGTAGCCCTGGCTGACCAAATCGAACATCCGGCCCGGCGTGGTCACGATAATATCCACTCCCTGCTCCAGGCGGGCGATCTGCGGGCCTTGCTCCACGCCGCCAAACACGCAAAACGTCTTCACGCGGGTATGGCGGCCCAATTGCTCGAATACGCCGGTGATCTGCAAGGCCAGTTCGCGGGTCGGCACCATCACCACGCACTTGATGCCGCCGGGCCGACTGGAGGCCTTGCGCACGTGCAGCATATGCAGGATGGGAATGGCAAAAGCACCCGTCTTGCCAGTGCCGGTTTGGGCAATAGCAAGTACATCCTCGCCCTTCAAGACCGCCGGGATGGACTTGAACTGGATGTCGGTGGGCCGCTTGAAGCCCAGTTCCTCCAGATTGCGTTTGATCTCCGGCGCAATACGATAATCCTCAAATTTCATGGGTAGGGCCGTTCGTTGGCCGCAAAGGTACGCCGCTCACCGACAACCTGGCACAAAGCAACGGGCAAATCGGCAACCGCGGCCCGGCAACCGGCGGCACTGTATCTGCCCAAAGGTACTGCGGCGCAGTAATTCTGTTGGCAGCGGTATATTCGTTGGATGTGGGAAAAGGGGTTCGGTGATTTGGGCCTGCCGGGAAAAAATTACGAAAAAGGTTGCACAACAATTTAAATACGATAGTTTTGCGTTGGCGCAAAATTTGACCCGTGGCGACAAAGTGGGTTTTCACGCAACTCATGGGGCGACAAAGCGGGTTTTCACGCAAGTGGGGGATATAGGTGGGGGTTACGGCAAACCATAGTTAGTATCAACTAAAAACAATAAATTTAAGGCTCATATTCCTTTATTACTGAAATATGGTCGTAAGGGTTGGATCCTGAAAGGGTCGAATACGAATAGCCCCCGATGAAATCGGGGGTAAAAGGAAGACAGGGGCCAACCCCGGATGGGGTTGAACATTTGTGCCGATGTATAACCGTTCAACCCCATTCGGTGTTGGTTGGATTGCATCTGGGGCTATTCATGTTCCACCACCTCGTGGTTGCTTTTCCTTAAGTAGGCTAAGGTAAACTGGTCATTCTCTAACAGTGTCAGTAAATTGGAAACATGAGCCAATCTTTTTCCTTTAAAAGGTAAATCCGTCATCCAGCTTCTGAAAAAGAGGCAGCCTCCTTTTGCAAAACCAATGCTTCCGGTTCGTCTGAGGTTTTGACAATATGTATATCCATGCGGTTGCGGCCGGAAAAGAAAAACAAATGCCATACGTTGGGCCTCCCATCTATTGGGGTTGGTAGAAACTCACCAATATCGTTGTTAAAAACCTTACGAAACGCTGGTCCGTTCAAGTGCTCCATTTCAGGATCATTGACTGTCCTTTCTACCCACATAAAAGTGGCTTTTAATACGTCGGAAGCAGAAACCTGTTCAATATAAGTACCTCCACGGTAATGTAAAATGAAAGTGTAAGTCATATCAGCTGTCTGCTCTGCTAGTGTCAACGACAATGTTTCAATTTTCTTTACCTCCGTTTTTACTATTTTGCACAAAAATAGCGGATTTTAAAATAAAAACATTGCACCGTCAAGCCGCGTTCCGTGCCGCATTGATGATCCCAAACATCGCCCGCAGCACCAACTTACGATAAAAGGCTGCATCCGCTTCCGGCAAACCCTCATCCTGCAATTTTTGCAACGCATACTGTTGGATGGCGATGAGCGGCAACACGATCTGCTCGCGCAGGGCGATGCTCGAGCGCGACATATCGTTGCCCGACAGCAGCTTCGACTGGCCCGACAAATCCTGTAAAGTCTCCTTGGTGAGCAGATACTCGTCGTGCAACATTTTCCAAAAATCGCCGAACTCCGGGTGATCCGCCAAGTACTGGGTCGCTTCAAAATTGGACTTGGAGAGCGATTGCATGGAGTTCTCCAGCAGGGTGCGGAAAAACAGCGAATGCTGGTACAGGGCGTCCAACTCTGCGCGCCGCCCCGACCGGAAAGCCGAGATGGCACTGCCCACGCCATAGTAGCCCGGCACGTTTTGCTTCATTTGCGCCCAAGCCCCCACAAAAGGGATGGCCCGCAGATCCTCGAAGCGCAACGCAGCGTCGCCGCTCCGCTTGGTCGGGCGACTGGCGATGTTGCTGTCACCATACCATTTCAGGGGCGTTATCTTTTCCAGATAAGGCACAAAATCGGGGTGGTTTTTCAACTTCAAATAAGACTGGTAGGCGGTATCGGCCAAATCGTCGAGTAGCTGATAATCGGCAGCGGTAAGTGCCCGGGCCGGGCTATAAAACAGCTGGTTTTCCAGCCCAGCGGTCAACAGCCGCTCAATATTGAAGGCTGCCGCCGCTCGGGTGCCGTAGGTACTGCTCACCGTTTGGCCTTGAATGGTGACCTGAATGCCTTGATTTTCAATATCCTGGCCTTGGGAGGCATAGTAACTGGCGTTGTTGCCGCCTCCACGTCCCGGAGGGCCACCCCGACCGTCAAAAAAGACGGCCGTAACGCCGTGGACACGGCTCACCCGGCTCAGTTCCTCTTTGGCGCGGTAGATGCTCCAGTTGGCGCGCAGGTAGCCGCCATCCTTGGTGCCGTCGGAAAAGCCCAGCATGATGGTCTGCACCTTGCCGCGCGCCGCGAGGTGGCGAGCGTAGTGCGGATGGTTGTAAAGTCGTTCCATCACCGCGCCGCAGTCGGCCAGGTCGTCGATGGTCTCGAAAAGTGGGACGACGTCCAGCGGAATATTAACCGGCTCGCCGCCCTTGCGCGCGGAGGAATGCCGGAAAGTCAATTGGGCGAGGGCGAGCACTTCGGCCACGTTCCCGGCGTTTTGGCAATTGGAGATGATATAGCGGTGGCAACCCAGCTCACCATTGTCGCGCTGGATGTCGCCGATGATGCGGAACGAGCGGATAGTCTCTTTGACAAATGGATCGGTAAAGTCGTTTTCGTCCAGACGGATGGGGGTGTTGAGCAGAAAGTCCATGCGCTCGGCCTCGCTGGCGGCATCGTAGTCAAAGGGGGGTGCGGAAAGGGATTCTGCCTGCCGGTTTTGGAGGATGGCCCGCCACACCTCGGTATGCTTACGACTGTCCTGCCGGATGTCGAGGCTGGCAAAATAAAAGCCAAAGACCCGGACCTTGAGGATGTACTGGTCCAAATCGTCCAAAAACAAGCTATCGTGTTGATCGATAAGTATTTTGCGTGCCTCGGTAAGGTCATCCAGCAGCTGTTGGCAGCTGTGGTAGCGTTTCTCTCTATGGGGATGATAGAGCGTGTTGTATATTTTTTCTTCTGCCTCAATAATACACTCCTCCGTGCCGCGAAAAGTAAGGCGGCGGCGCAATATCCTGATCTCGCGGTAGTAGCCACGCAGAGTGCCTTCCCGCAGACGTTGGGCCACTTCCAAGGTCGTATCGGCGGTCACGAAGGGGTTGCCGTCGCGGTCACCGCCGGGCCAGAAGCCGAGGGCCAGCAGGCGCGGATTATCGAAGGTGGTTACGTCTTGGCCGAGGGCGCGCAGCAGCCGGAACAGGATGTCGGGCAGGGTGTGGAACAGCACATTTTCCAAGTACCAGCCCAGGCTGATGGCCTCGTCGATGGGCATGGGCTTGGCGCGGTTCACAAAGGTGGTCTTGCCCAATTGCTTCAGGAGCAGCTGAATTTCCGCCAAGTGGTTGCCCCGGATTTGGTGGCCCAAGTCGTTGATAATCCCCAGTACTTTGCCGGGGTAAAACTGCGTGGGATGCGCGGTGAGGACCACCCGGACGCTGTACTGCCGGATTTTTTCGAGCAATAGCGCACGTAGCGGGTCGGAATCAAGCCGGGTGAGCAGGTGCTTCAGGGAGCCGGGGCCGTCCATTTCATGGGTCTGGTGAAACAGTGCGTCTTCTACCGAATCGAAAAGGACGACCTGGCGCTCCACGTACTGAATGAAGTAGAAAAGCAGATCGTGCCGCTCCCTGGGCGGCGTATGCTCAAAGTATTCCTCCCAAAAGCCCTCCACGATTTGGTCGGGGCGTTTGCCGGCATCGAAGCCATTCTTGCAATATTGGGCAAACAGCGCGAGGTGCGTCCCAGCTTCTTCAATGCCCTGGAAAGGCAGGCTCAGGAACAGGCTGTTGTAAGTCCGGTAAAGTAACGCAGTAGAAGTAGTGGCAGACATAGGCGGTATAGTGTGGCCAACAATTGATGCCGTCAATATAGGGCAATTGGCAAAACTAACTTTTATTTATAGTTAGCGCAAAATGCTGCTGAAAAAAGATGACCTGCCAAGTGGTTGGAGAGCAAAGCTCTGAAGGCTTTAAACTAAGGATAGATGCTTCCCATTTGCAAAAAATCCCTTAAAATTGCCGGAGATTCCAAGGACCCATTGCTTGCTGTGTACCAATCATGCAAACCCAACCTACCCTGCATTTAGAAGATGTCATTGACGACCGCCTGGAGATGCAGCGGCTGCATCCGCAGTTGTTCGACGACTACCTGGCTACTGGTTGGCGATTGCTGGGCAACTCTCTGGTAAGGCACAATTTTTCGGTCTGCCGACGACAGATGTGCCGGGCCATCCCGCTGCGCATCCAACTGGATGGTTTTGAGTGTTCCAAGAGTCAGCGCCAACTATTGCGCCGCAATGCCCACTTGGATATACAATGCGGCCCCATCCACCTGACTGATGAAAAATTGACCTTGTTTGACCGTCATTGCGAGCGTTTTGAAGATCGCCGCCCGATGTCTGTGCGTTCTTTTCTAGGGCCGAATGCCCATCGGGAGCCAGTGTCCGGGCAGGAGTTGTGCATTTATATTCAAGGCGATCTGGCGGCCTGTAGTTTTGTGCACTTGGGGCAGGAGGGCGTATCTGGTACGTACTGCTTTTTTGCGCCGGAATACCAAGAATATGGCTTGGGAAACTATACCATGCTGCTCGAAATACTGGAATCGAAGCGGTTGGGCAAGCGGTATTACTACCACGGCTACTGCAACGATGTGCCCTCTGGTTTTGATTACAAGTTGAATTTCAACAATTTGGAGGCATTAGACTGGAATACAGGTCTATGGGTTGCCCAGCCCCGGCAGCCGGTGCGCCGCTGGGCAGAGTTGGTGGAGGAAGAGGTGGGGGGAAGCAATAAGGGAGAATAGCACCAAGAGGCTGTTTTAAAACCTCGGACGGAGGGGAAAGGCGTGAATTTTGGCGGTAGATGAAGGTTGGTTTTTAGTGCATAGTGGGGCCTATTCGCTAAAAATAAAGCGAAATATGGCGGCAAAAGGCAGGCTTTTGCACCCGGTAAGGGGTTTTAAAACAGCCTCTAAGCAAAGGGGGGAAAGCAAAAGGCAACTGGCAAAAGAAGAACTGCTGGGTTTTCAACAAAACCACCTTGTCTCTTTGCCAATTGCCAGTTGTTTGGGTTGTCTGCCGATTGCCTTTTTGCCCATTGGCTAATTGCTGGTTTACTTCAGCTTTGCCACCGTCGCCACCGACACTTTTTTCTTCGCCTGTTCTTCATCGAAAGGCTTGATTGTAATGCTGATGGTGTGGTTGTCATCGGTCAATTCGGCCAGCGTATTGTCGGCTTTTTTTACCTGCCGGTCAGGGAAATGGTAGACCTGCTGGTAGGTCATGTCGGCAAACATCATTTTCATCATGTCCATGCTGCTTGCTTCGGCATCTTCGCCCTCGTTCTCTGCCAGCGCCTTTTTCATTTCCCCGCCGATGTCGCCAGTACCCAGCCGTTCAAAGGACTTGCCGGTGAACTTGAACACTTCGTCGGTCTTGCTGTCGAACTTGTCTTTATTGATGATTTTCAGGGCACGATTGAGGGCGGCCACGTCTGCGAAATCGAATGAGTACCCAAAAACGTAGGTAGCGGTGTCGTTCTTTTCTACGATATTAGTAATGCCTTGCACTCCTTTCAACGTGCTCATCACGGTGGCCAGTTGTTCGCCCATTTGGGCCATCGAATTGTCCTGTTCAGTCGGTATCGCATCCGTGATAGCGGTGGAATCAGTAGCCATGGAGGCACTGTCGGGTGCCATGCCTTTCATGGATTCCATCATGGATTTTATCTCGCTCATGTCGAGGGTCATCTTGTAGGTGCCGTTGCCCTTGTCGCGGAAGGTGACGTCTTCCACAATGTGCAGGCAGCCCGGGAGGGCCGTTGCGCCAACGGCGAGGGCTACCAAAAATAGATTTTTCAAATTCTTCATGGAATGAATAATGGTGGTGAAATGTAGGTATTGGGTACGAAATGTTTTTTAGCGGCCATTGTTGAACCGGACGCACCACAACGACAAAAGATGACGGTTTGTTTCGGCTAGCGGGCCACTATGACGTACGTATCGAACGCATAGGTAAGGCGGTCCAGGCAGTCCAACACCTCAAAACCAGTGATTTTCAGGCAAAGTTCGATCTCGTCTCTGGTGAAGGTACGGATAGTGGAGTGGTCTTCTCCGATCTTGATAGACGGGCCTTCTTGCTGTTCCTGGTAAAAAGTGGACTGCCAATCGAACGCCCAGCCGTGGCGCAAGTTTGGTTTCCAAACACTTTCGCGGAAAAAATGCTGACCATTGTGTTCGGCGCGGTGGACGATGCTTTTTTCCGCGCCCATCGCCGGGATAAACCGGCTGGCATCAATAAAATCAAAACAAAACAGTCCGCCCGCTTGCAGATTGCGCCGCACGGAGGCAAAACAGTCGCGCAGGTCCCGGTTGGTCGGCAAATAACTAATGGTTCGCCCGGTCATAATCATGACATTGGCAGGTTCGGTCAGGTCAAAGTGGCGCATATCGGCCTCTACGAAAATGCCATTCGGGTGCTTGCGCCGGGCCAGTGCCAGCATATCGGCACTCAGGTCCAACCCGATATACCGAAAACCCGTTTGCGAAAAGCGAGCAGCAAGGTGACCCGTACCACAGCCGATCTCGACGACGGAGCCACCTGCTTGGGAGGCGAGCAATTGGGCGTAAAAAGTAAATTCTGCTTCGTAATCAATAAAAGTTCGGTACATAGCCTCGTACACCTCGGCCAGATCGTCATACAGGTTGTTCATGCGAATATAGTGTGCCTACTTCAATAGGCAGAAATTAGTGTTGAGGATGGCGACACCTAAGAGGACCATAAAATTGTACAAGCAAACGCCGAACGCAATACGTTCCTCCCGGAAAGTAGTTTGTGTCCTATTTTACGCCAAATTTTTCAACCGTTACCCACACTTATGGTGCGAATCGCCCAAGCCCAAACCGACGAAGACCTGCTGGGTATCCTAACCCTACAGCAACAAAACCTGGCCGTCCAGTTGTCGCCCGAAGAGGCTCAGGAACAGGGTTTTGTGACCATTGTCCACAACCTCGACGTGCTGCGGCGCATGAATGATGCTGCCCCACACACCATCGCCAAAGATGGCGAGCAAGTGGTGGGCTACGCCCTCGCGACCCTCCCGCAATTTCGCGCTGACATCCCTTTTTTGGAATCGCTGTTCGAGCGGCTCGACTATTTGCACTGGCAAGGAAAACCTTTCCAGGAAGTTTGCTATTTTATAATGGGCCAAGTTTGCGTGACGAAAGAGTACCGGGGCAGGGGTATTTTTGATCAATTGTACCAAGGCCTTCGACAGTTTCACGCCGGGCAGTTTGAGGTGGTGGTGACTGACATTTCCAGCCGCAATGCGCGCTCGCTGCGGGCGCACGAGCGGATCGGGTTCGAGGTGCTACAGGAATTTGCAGTGGACGGTGGGGAAATTTGGGTCATCGTAGGCTGGGGATTGAAATAAATGGGCCATTGACAAACAAGCAATTAGCAACGGAAATTGAAGCAACTTGGGGAAATTTAGCACGTTTATCTCACCGCCAATTCTTTTTGATAAAAGAGCGTATCCACTGGCATCAAGGGGAAGTTCTTAGGCAAATCTTCCTTCGCAATGTCCACAAATCCGTTGCGGGCGTAAAACCGCCGGGCTGCTACCAGCCTTTCAATAGTGCCGAGATAGATCGCTTTGACCTGCCTCTCCGTACTCCAATCCAACAGCGTTTCCCAGAGCAGTTGGGCCGTGCCGTGTTCGCGACCACGAAAATCACGGTGTACGAACATTTTGCGGAGCGCAAGCATATCATCGCCAAAATCTATCGCAGCAATAGTTCCTACCACTTTTTCATCGGACAAGGCCACCCAAAAATTACCCTTTCCCCGTTGATACACCGCTGGAATCTGCTCCAAGTCAGGTTGGTCCTGCCGGGTGACCGGCACTTGGAATTCTCCGATCTGAATGCTTAGGATTAGATTGGGTACCTCCTCGGCGTAGATTGGGTCGAAGGGTTGAATGGCGAGCGAAGTATTCATTTTTCAATAGTGGTTGATGGCCGTTCTTGGCAGTATTACAACCAGAGGGACAAAGTTAGGCAATGTCTTCTATAGCGAGTTGACCCCTTACAGAACAACCCAAAGCAAAGCCCCCTTCCCGCAAATGCAGAAAGGGGGCTGCTCTTTAAACCGGCAGCCGATCAACCAACTAGTACACCGTAAATTAAATTTCTGAGGATGCGAGTATTTGAGTATTTGATTAAAGCATTTGATAATCAGTTAATTGATCAAATCCTCGCATCCTCAAATACTCAAAACAACTTAATTTACAGTGTGCTAGAACCGGATGCTCAATTGTGCATTGAACAAACGACCCAATTGGCTGAACTGCGAGCCATTGTAGCCCAAGATGTCGTAGCGGCCGCTGAAACCCAGGAAGCCACGCAGCAGGCTTTTGTCCGCTTGGTCAGCAATGGCGCGGGCACCTTCGTCATCAATGGCCACCAAATTCCATTTGGGCAGTATGTCCAACAGATTGTTGCAGTTCAGGGCCAGCGAGACCTTGTCGCTGAAAGCGTAGCCGAAGCTCAAGTCCGTGACTACGGCCGGGGTGAACTCGGCCTTGATGTGGTTCATGATCGAGCCGCCGTTGTCCAAATCCTGGAAACGGGTGGGTCCAAACAACGTATTGTTCAGGCCAATGGAGAGCTTACCGACGGCATAGTCAAGGCCCAAGATAGACTTGTACTCCGGGCGACTTTCGGTCAGCAGCGACCTGATTTGTGCGTTCAGGATGCTGGAACCAGCCGCCTTGATAGCTGCCGGATCGGTAGGCAAACCCACGATCTCGTTTTCGAGGATGAAGTTGCCCGCCAGGTTGACGTTCAGTCGGCCATTGCCCAACCCGATGTTGCGGTAAGCCAGCACGTAATCCAGGCCGGACGTGTTGGTTTCAATGCCGTTGATAAAGAATTGGATGGTGCGCACGCCAGCGTTCGAGAGGATCATGCCGAGTGTACTGGCCGAGTCGCTTGAAGAAATGGACGAGCTATACACAATACGGTCTTTTACGTTGATCTTGAAGTAGTCCAGCGAGACGCTGAAGTTCCGGCTCAGGTTGAGGCCTACACCGAGAGAAATGTTGGTAGACTCTTCGGGTTTCAGGCTCGGAATACCCAAGGCCCGGGCCTGGGCACTGCGATTGTTGAAAAGGCCTGACAATTGGATAGTACCGCCCACAAATGCCGCCTGCACGGACTGCGCGTAGATCTGGTGCAGGGTCGGTGCCCGGAAGCCCGTAGAGTACGAACCACGCAGCACCACTTTGTCGTCCACCAGTTTGTAGCGCGAGGAGAGCTTATAGACGTTGGCGTTACCAAAATCGCTATAGTTCTCCGTGCGGAAAGTACCGTTGACCAGGAAAGCCTCGGAGATGTCGTAGCTCAGGTCAATATAGCCACCCAAGTTGAAGCGGCTGTTGACTCCATCGTTGACGACATTGATGCCGGGGAATGAGTTGGCTCCTTCGCCCACATAGGAAGTGGCATCGCCCGCAAAAATACGGTACGACTCGGAACGCGCCTCGCCGCCAAAAGCAACGACAAAATCGTCGGTCACGGCCTTGGATACGTCTACGTTGGTCACCACATGGCTGAAACCGTAGCCGCCCGGCTTGAAACGAGTAGGGCTGGCAGTGCCCAGAGTGCGGTTCACCGTGTTGTCCACGGTGTAGAGTTGCTGGTTGCCCCCCAGCGTAAGGCTAAGGTCACTTTTCCAGCCGTTGGTCTCGTTCTTGCCCCCCACGGTCATATTGTAGTCGGTCAGGTCGCCCTCGAAGGTCGGTACATAGCCAATATAGCCTTTGTACAGGTCCACATTATCTTCCGGGAAGGCCAAGGTAGCCTCAGTGATGTAGTTCTTGCCGCCGTTGTCGGTGGGGCTGTGGAGCAGGCCGCGGTCTTGGCGCCAGTAGGGCGCGCGGAAGTTGGCGAAGCTCATCACTTTTTTGGTAATATAAGCGGCGTTGGCATAGACCATCGCGTTTTCCCCCACGGGGATGCCAGCATTAATCACGAACCGGGCCGCGCTTATCTCGCCCGTACCATTGATGTTACCAGCCGTAGGGTAGTCGCGCAAGTAGCTGGTAATCAGCGCATTTTGTTCCGGACGGCCCCCAAAAGTAGCGATCTCGGTGGCCAAGTCCACTTTTCCGGAACGCACGGCATTTTCCTGTTGCGTAAAGTTCAGGGTATAGTTTACGAAGCCACGGTCGCCAAAGTTGGCCCCGCTGTTGAGCGAGACGCCATAGTTCTCCCCATCGCCTTCGCCAGTGATGCCCGCGTTGAGGTTGAGGGTGGAATACTGGTAGCGGTCTTTCAAGATGACGTTCATCACACCCGCGATGGCATCGGAGCCGTATTGGGCAGAAGCCCCGTCACGCAGGATTTCCACGCGCTGGATGGCGTCGGTCGGGATGGCCGAGAGGTCGACACCGGTCTCGCCGCGACCAGGCGAAAACTGCACATAGAGCAGCGAACTCAGGTTTTTGCGCTTGCCGTTGATCAACACGAGGGTACGGCTGGGACCCATGTTGCGGATCTCGTAGGGATCGAGCAGCGTGGTCGCGTCGTTCACTGGGGTGTTTACCGTGTTGAAAGAGGGGACACGATACTGTAGGGCCTTATCAAAGGAAATCTGGCCGGTGGCAACCAATTCCTTGGCCGATAGTACGTCGATGGGCAAGGGGGAATCCGTGATGGTACGCTGACTACTACGGCTGCCCGTGCTGATGATCACCTCGCCCAAGGTGTTGACATCTACCTCCAGCGTGACGACCATCGGGCCGCTGGCCGGGATGTCCATTTCTTGGATAGTGTAGCCAGTAGAGGAAAAGATCAGGGTAGTGGCTTTCGCGGGTACGTTGAGACTGAACGATCCATCAGCACTGGTCGTAGTGCCGCCACTGGGACCTTTGACGCGAACCGTTACGCCGGGCATGGTGGTGCCGTCAGTTTTGTCGAGGACCGTACCGCTGACGTTCCGGTCTTGGGCCAGCGCAGCAGTAGAAAAAAGCAACGCAAAGCAAAAAGTGAGCAAAGTGTGTAGGTACTTATTCATACGAAAAGGTTAAAAGATGATAAATTTCTTATTGCGAAATTAGGGCAAAAGTGGAAATTACTTTTGAGCCAAACCGGAAAACAGGAAATTTTTTTCTTTGCTTGCTTCGCTGGACGAAACAAGTTAACAGATAGGGTATTTGATGCATGAAAATTGGATGTCTGACATTTCAGATCAATATTATGCAGCACAACCAGGCCGGACCAAACCGAACGGCTTCCAAGCTGCTGCCAACAAATTTTCTATCGTTGCCAGAACCGATCATTCTACCACAAACTCTTGCGTGACCGTTCTGCCCGCTTTTTCAAGCGAAAAAATATAGTTGCCCTTCCGCAGGTATAGCTTTCCAGTATCGGCCTTCTCCATCTCCATGGGCTTTTTTGTTCCTTTTTGCGCGGCTTGCAGGATGTCACGGTATTTTTTTAACATAGCTTCTTGAAAGTCAAGGACATATCTGAATTGGTTAAGCCCTTGCTTGGCCTCCACCGTGCCGCTGTTCAGCACGAGGCCGCTGTCTTTGTGCTTTACCGTCCAATTGGTCTTGCCGGGGGAATTGGCGTAAAACCAAACTGCCAGTTCAGGGTCCTTGGGTACTTGGAAAGACTGTTTTTTGCCCCAATTGCTGGAAAACTTTGCCTTGGGCAGATCAAACAGTACCAATGGCTCGCTCAAAGTAGCAGACGTAAGCTGCTGAGCAGCGGCCATATTGACTTTAAAAATCGAACGCCCGTGGGTGGCGATCACCAAATCGTTGGTTTGCGGCTGTACGACCAAATCATGCACCGCCACAGCGGGGAAATCGGCACTCAATGCCTGGAACGTCGCGCCCCGATCCAGCGAAATATACACCCCATGATCGGTGCCGACGTACAGCAAATCCGAGTTAATGGGGTCCTCCCGTACCACGTTGATCGGCTCCGCAGGCAACCCGGAATCATCAGCGCCCAATCCAATCTGCGCCCAAGTCTTTCCATAATCTTCTGATATATACAGGTATGCGCTGAAATCGTCCCAGCGGTAGCCGCTCAATGCAACATACACGCGTCCACGCTCGTGGGCCGAGGCCTGCACCCGCGACACCCACAATTTCGGGGGGAAATCGTTGGAGATGCGCGTCCAGGTCTCGCCGCCGTCGCGGGTGACGTGCAGCAAGCCATCGTCCGAACCGGCATAGAGCAAACCAAATTTCAACGGGCTTTCGTGGATCGTGGTCAGCGTTCCGTAAGGTACGTTCCCCGGTTGTCCGCCCAAGGTGAGGTCACTGGAAATAGCCTCCCAATGATCGCCCTGGTCAAAGGAGCGGTACAGCTTGTTGGCCCCCAAGTACAGCACGTCCGGCTGGTGGCGGCTCAACCAGATGGGGGTTTGCCAGTTGAAGCGCAAGGGCCGCTCCCCCAGGTCGTGGCGCGGCCCGATGGATTGGGTCGCCCGGCTGCCACGGTTGATGCGAAAGTAGTTGCCAAACTGAAAGCCAGTGTAGACGGTGTTGTTGTCGCGGGGATCCACCTGCACCTGCATTCCGTCGCCGCCGAGCAGCGATTGGTAGGGGTAGCGGCCACTTTGCTGCCATTCATCGGAAGCCTTGTAGTCGCTGGGGCCGACCCACACGCCGTTGTCCTGAGTGCCGCCATAGACACGATAGGGCTTGTCCTCATCGGTGGTTATGGTGTAGAACTGGCCGACCGGCGGGTGGTTGGCCTTGCTCCACGAAGTGCCATTGTCCCACGAGAGGTTGAGGCCGCCGTCGTTGCCATTGATGAGGTGACCGGGACGGGCGGGGTTGAGCCACAGGGCATGGTGATCGACGTGGACATTGTCGCCATTGATGCTTTGCCAAGTCTTGCCACCGTCGGCACTGTGGATGAGGAGAAAGCCGAGCAGATAGACTTGGTCGGCATCTTCAGGCATACAGCGCACGTTGCAGAAGTAGTAGCCGTAGGTAAAGTGCATCCCGTCCAGCGGCTCGGCATGGGTGTTTTGCCAGGTGCGGCCCCCGTCGTCGCTGCGGTAGAGTTCCGCGCCGCGAAAATTAGTGTTGAACAGGTTGTTGTTCGCGTCCTCCAGATATTCTACCAGCGCGAGGGGAGAGGTTTTATCTTTCTCGACTAAATCCTTGATTTTCCGTACATTATATTTTTCCGGGAAGTCATTTTTTTTCAGATAATCAGCCAGGGACTCGTCGGTTAATTTCCCAAAATCTGTTTTGGATATGGTGCGCAATTGCTCCTTGGTCAATGCGTCTTCGTCGGGAGAAGTTGCTTTCTTAGGCTTGCCGTTCTGGTTGTCCACACTCGCGTACAGCACCGTCTTGCCATTCTTGCGGCCCGTACACAGCCCAATGCGGCCAATGCTGTCACCAACCGGGAAACCGCTCTCCAACGTGCTGATTTTCAACCAGTTGTTGCCGCCATCCGTGCTTTTCCAAATGGCGGAACCCGGCCCGGCCCCGTTGAAATGCCAGGCTCGGCGGTCGCGTTGCCAAGTGGCGGCGAAGAGCGCGTTGGGGTCATTGGGGTCGAGGCAAAGGTCAATGGCCCCGCTGTTGTCGTCCACGAAAAGGGTACGTGCCCAAGTCACGCCGCCGTCGGTGGTTTTATAGACACCGCGTTCGGCATTGGGCGAATACAAGTGTCCCAACACGGCCACCCATAGCACATCGGGATTAGTGGGGTGCAACACAATGCGGGCGATGTGGTGGCTTTCCGGCAGTCCGCGCCAAGCCCAGGTCTTGCCGCCGTCCGCACTGCGGTAGA
>JAYUXG010000385.1:0-3823 GCA_043753125.1 Saprospirales bacterium
TTTACCCTTACGGGTCTATTACCCCACCGATCTGGCCCCGGGAGAACAACGCCCATTGATTGTACTCATCCACGGGGGCTATTTTATCTGGGGTGATTATTTGGATTTTGATGATTTTGCCAAAGCCCTGGCTGAAAAAGGGTTCATTGCCGCTACGGTCGAATACAGGCGTTGCAAGCGGGCAGATTGTAACTGGGCACGGCTTGTCAGCAGCGACCGAATTTGGGGACCTATCTTTACCTGCACTGTCAGCTGGGCGAGTTCTTTCGTGCCGACTGCCTATGTGGCTACCGTGGATGTCAATGATGGCATCCGCTGGCTACAGCAGAACGCTACTGCTTATCATATTGACCCGACCAAAATCATAGTGGCTGGCCACAGTGCTGGTGGCTTTACGGCCCTTAATGTGGCTTTTTTGGATCAAACCGAATTTAATGCCGTGCTGCCTAATGTTGGCACCCCCAATGCACCGCAGAACTATTTGCTTGAGCCACTTGACCCGGTGGACGGCATCCGTGCCTGCATCCCAATGTCTGGGGCGATACTGAACCTTGATTGGATAGAGCCGGAAGAGGTCATCGGTGAGAACATCGCGGTCGGCATAGTACACGGCACCAGTGATGGGGTGGCACACTATGACCTGGGCCAAGCCATTCCTTGCTGCCAGACCTACCCCACGTTGGTCAATGGAGCTTGTCAGGTGGCCCAGCGCGTTAAAGAGCTCGGCGGCAACTACTATTTGCTTACGGGTGAGGGATTTGGCCACGATATTGCGGAGCAGCCTTGGTTCGATACGCTAGCTATCCAGATGCCTGCCTTTATCATCAAGACGGTACTTTGCGGCGAGAGTGTTGGCCAGCATTCCAAAGTGGTACGCAATACGCCGCTGCCCATGTGTCTGGGCGGCACTCCCATTTTGCCAGTCGCGCCTCTATGCGCTGTAGAGCCAGTTACATCGCTACTGACCGTGCCCGCCAGAGAGATGCCAGGAGCGCAAGTGCGGGAGAATTTATCCCTATTGCTCTATCCTAATCCTACTAATGGACTACTGCACCTCCGCTCGCTCGCTGGTGAAGCGGACGGCGATTGGCAGATTACCTTTCTCAGTCTGGATGGTCGGCACCTGGGCCAGACCAGCCTGACGCTCAGCGGTGTGGCTACGTTTGCGCTGCCAGATGAGCCAGCCAGTGCTTACGGACTGCTTTTTCGGAATCTGCAAACCGGGAAGTTTGGGACAGTATGGGTAAATAGAGTGGAGTAAGCAGGCGAAATGGTATGCAGATTCAAGTTTCAAACGCAACAGGATTTTTTGGGGATTGGAGAGATAAAAAGAGAGAAAAGCCGGGCTAATTTTGGGTCGCCAAACTTGGAATTATGCCGCAGCTTTCTCCTTCGCAAAGATATGGAATTGAAGTTCTCAAACGCCTTAAATATGGGGTGAGCGAGATTAGCGAACACACTGGCATACCGAAGGAGTACGGTCAGCCGGGAATTGCAAAGGAACAGCCAGGGCGGCCGGTACGATGCGCAGCGAGCAGCGAAGTTGGCCACTGCCCGCCGTCAGCACGGGGCCTACAAACTCAAAGGCGAGTTGCTTGAAAGCGTGGAGGCGAGCCTGGCGAGAAAAGATAGCCCCGAACAAATCGAAGGCAGGTTGAAGCGGGAAGGGAAAGTGAGTGTGAGCCATGAGGCCATTTATTTGTTGATCTACAAAGACCGAAAAGTCGGCGGTGATTTGTTCAAGAACCTGCGTTTTGGCCGCAGAAAGCGTCGGAAGCGGCTTGGAAGAATGGATAAGCGGGGTAAAATTCCAAACAAGACCATGATAGATGAACGTCCCAGGATAGTGGAGGAAAAGGCGAGGTTCGGCGATTACGAGGGCGATACCGTCATCGGTGGGCAGCACCAAGGTGTCCTGGTGACGCTCGTAGAACGAAAATCTAAACTAACCCTGACGGCCAAAGCACCCGATAAATCGGCGGATGCCGTGGAGAAAGTGGTCGTGGAGTTGCTCAAAAACAGCCCCATCCCGCCCACTTCCGTTACCTTTGACAATGGGACGGAATTTGCTAACCACCTCAAAATTGCCCAACAAATCAATGCCCCCATCTACTTTGCTCACCCTTATCACTCTTGGGAAAGAGGACTTAATGAAAACACCAATGGCCTCATCCGACAGTTCATCCCCAAAAAGCAGAACATCCTCGAAATCCACGACCAAACCATTTTGGATATTCAAAACAACTTGAACAACAGACCGCGAAAATCGCTTGGCTACTTGTCTCCCATTGAGTTCTTCCAATCTGCCTCTATAAAATCAAATCCTGTTGCATTTGAAACTTGAATCTGCGAAAATAAAGAAAATTACAGGATACAAATGCTTGGTTTGTGAGCAACTCGGAGAACCCTCACATGGTTTCAAAAAAACAAACGGAGAATATTACATTGAAAGCCATCACGTTGACCCAGTCTCAAAACAAGGCAAGGGTGCTTTGAGTGCTGCAATATTATTACTGTTTGCGCTAACCATCATCGTCAAATGCACTACGGAAATATGGAGGTAATCGAAAACGAGGGCGACCACTTCAAATTCAAAATTGAGGATAAAATGTTGACAATCAATAAAATAAAATTATAAATCCGAGGATAACGTATACCTGCAAAACCCGACGCTTCTTGTAAAATATGCGTATTTTTGCATAAAATTTTAGAGGTATGAAATTCGTAGATGTGAAAAACGATGTTGCCTTCCGCAAAATATTTGGCAATGAGAACAAAAAAGTCATTTTGATTTCGTTTCTCAATGCTGTATTGGGCTTGGAAGGCCAAAACCGGGTGAAGGAAGTGACCTTGCTCAATCCTTTTCAACTCCCTCGCATTGTGGGCGAGAAATCCTCTATCATTGATGTTAGGGCTACGGACGAAAAAGGTTTAACCTTCATCGTCGAGATGCAGGTTGCCGAACCAGCAGGGTTCGACAAAAGGGTACTGTATTACACTAGTAAAGACTATGCTGGACAAATAAACAGTGGAGACGATTATCCACTACTACGCCCTGTTTACTTCATTGGCGTGTTGAATTTCGATTACTTTTCGGGAAAGAATTATCTGTCTTCTCATCTGATCGTAGATGAAGAAACGGGGGAGTGTTCATTTAAAGATTTAAAGTTTCGGTTTATTGAGTTGAAAAAATTCAATAAAAAAGCACATGAATTAAAAAACATAATAGATAAATGGACTTTTTTCATAAAAAATGCAGAGGAGTTGGAAGTTATGCCAGAAAACATTGATGATGAAGGATTGAAACAGGCATACGAAGAAGCGGCACAGCACAATTGGACTAAGGTAGCGTACGATGCATATATATACTCAGGTATGAGGGAGCAAGATGAAAGAGGTAGAGTAGAATTAGAGAAAGACAGAGAACGAGAAAAGGAACGAAGCAGAATAATTTTAGGCATGAATGATAACAAGATACCTGTTAATCTAATTGCCAAATCTGTTGGGATTTCAGAAGAAGAAGCGCAAAAAGTAATCGAAAATCAATCAGACAGATAAAACCGAGAACAACGAATGTAAGAAAATTGCTCCTACACGTCGCACGTTCGTACATTCAACCGTTCTCGGAAATGGTAACCCTACACACAACCAGCATTGACAGCCGACTAAACGTGGGAAAGGCAGTATCAAAGTTGCTAAGTTCTCATTAGCTACTACTGAAAGTTATAAGGACGATAAAGGGCAAACACACGCATTGACTGACTGGCACAACATTGTGCTATGGCGTGGACTGGCGGATTTGGCCGAAAAATACCTACGCAAA
>JAYUXG010000386.1:0-3822 GCA_043753125.1 Saprospirales bacterium
AATATTGGTGCGATTGAAGCACTTCAAATTCTTCTTTTGTCAAGGGCATACCCAAAAATTTGATGCAAATATACACCATGATTTAATCGCGCAGTACCCAAAAGTGGCATTATTTTTCATTTCTGCTTCGCTGGCACCAAAATATCATTATCCGCCATCCAATCCGCCAAACGCTGTGGCCAGCCCTTCAAGGTCGTCAGTTTGGAACGCTGACCCATATTGAACGCATGAGTACCCCGGGCGTAGATATGCGCCTCGGCGGGAAGATGGGCACCATGGTACAACCGTAAAAGCGAAAGGATCGGACTGGCGCAACATTCGTCATCAATGGCGGCTACCATGAACGCGGGTGGCGCATGGGCAGGCAAGCTATCCGGCACACCCAGCGGGCCGGGATACACCAAAATCTGAAAATCGGGCTGGCCATCGAGCCGATCTACCGGGTCAGGTGCTTGGACATCGCCTTTACCGGGCGCGTAGGCCACCAAGGCCACGACTTCCCCGCCCGCCGAGAAGCCCATGATGCCAACCCGATTGGTATCCACTGCCCACTCCGCCGCCCGGCTGCGCACCAGCCGCATGGCGCGATAGGCATCTTGCCGCACATCCTTTTCCAGCGTATAAGGGGAGCCTTCTTCCCGAAAAAGCCGGTATTTAAGCACAAAAGCCGCCACACCGATGCTGTTCAGAAACAGAGCCGCGTCCCGGCCCTCTGAGTTATAGACTAAATTGCGGTGGCCGCCACCCGGACAAACCAGTACCGCCGCACCCGTGGCTTTTTCCTGGGACGGCAAATACACGGTGATGGACGGATTATGGATATTTCTGACCCACCAGTCTTTGGCCTGTTCGGGTTCGTCGCGGCGGTTTTCAAATCCTGGTGCCCCGTTTGGCCACAACGAAATTTGTGGTGGGGCGGTTTGCGCGAAGGCCAAGGAGGGGAGCAACAACGTAAGAAAAGCGAAAACTTGGCAAAGGATACGCATGAGGAAGGCTTTTTAATGAAACTTGCCGCCGAAAGATCGGGTTTATCCATTTGTCTATGCGTCCTAATTTCTTACTCCGTCTCTGGCGCAGTCGCGTCCTCCGCGCCGAGGTAGCCACTACCTTTGGACTCGCCCTGCCCCTCATGCTGGGCGAACTCAGCAGTATGCTCATGGGCGTGGTCGGTACCATCATGGCAGGCCACCTGGGCGAGACCGCGCTGGCGGCTGCCGGGGTGGCCGGGGTGATTTTTGTGCTGTCTATGTTGTTAGTCTGGGGGAGCATCCGTATGATTCCTACGCCAGTGGCTGAGGCGCACGAGCTACGGGATGGGGTGCGGGTGCGGACATTATTGGCGGGCGGGCTGCTATTGGGGTTATTCTTAGTCATCGTCTGCTGTACGCTCCTGTGGATCGGCACCCAATACTTTTATTTATTGAAACAAGACCCCGAAGTGTCCAGGCTGGCAGTGGGCTACCTGCACATCATCATTTTCAGTATGCCTGTGCTGATTTTGTTTGCTCTGTTGGTGAATTATCTGGATGCTTTCGAGTACGTACGGTTGACCATGCTGGTCTCATTTTTTGGCTTGGCGGTGGACGTCTCTCTCAATTATCTGTTCGTTTTTGGGCATTTCGGTTTCCCGCGTTTGGGCATCAACGCTATTGCCATGAACACCGGCATTGCCCATGCCGTCATGAGCGTTTTACTAGTCTGGATATTAGTCCGCAAGCGGGAATTGCACTATTTTAGGGTGGCCCGTACCCAATGGTCGGCAGTGTGGACACAGACCAAATCATTCATGCAGTACGGCCTACCCTCGGCCCTGCAAATCATGGTGGAGTTTGCGGCCTTTGGAGCTGGTACCATTATCATTGGTCAGATCAGCAAGACCCAGCAGGCAGCGCACCAGATCGCTATCAATTTAGTATCCGTCACCTACGTCACCATCATGGGCGTGTCCACGGCGGGTATGATCCGCATCGGACAGGCACTGGCTTACCAGAGCCGGGTGCGCATCTGGCTGGCCGGGGTCAGTACGATGCTGCTGGGTATGTTAATTATGCTGTTGCCGACAGCGGCTTTTTTGTTCATGCCCCGCCCCATCGCCGCCCTGTACATCGGCGACCCAGAGGTGGTGGGCATTACCACGGGTTTGTTGCTGTTCGCGGGCCTGTTCCAGCTGGCCGATGCCGCCCAGGGGACTAGTATTTCGCTATTGCGTGCCCTCAACGATGTGGTGGTCCCCTCGGTCATCTCCTTGGTCGCTTTTTGGATGATCGGCCTGCCGCTGGGCTATTGGCTGGCGGTGGAGCAGGGCTGGCAGGCGGCGGGGATTTGGATGGGGTATTTGGTGGCTTTGGTGGTGCAGGCTGGGTTGTTTGTTAGGCGGTTTTTTGGGCATGGGATGGTGGGGGGAAAGAATTAGCAAGTTAGATTTGCATGGCTTAGGCCAAATTTGTGGGAACAATCTAGTTTTAGGAGCGATCTATTAGGAGCGATCTATAAGGCACGGGTGACAAAAAATTTACAGGACAACAAAAAATGTTTTCTTTTCTGATTTTTTGTTCTAAATTCGCCCCTTTAAAAAACAATTTATTTTAAAAGTGAAGCACATTGAAAACATATTAACCAATCTCGACCTGTATCGGGGAGACCTGCATAAAGGTAATTGGTCAGCTGTTTTCGATAAGCGGTTGGCCAATACCATTGACAGTCGGTTCAACCTGTACGCAGTGTTTTGCTTTGAAAGAAAGCCGCTAATGCTTTTTTTCGATAACCCAACAAGGGAGGCAAAGCGCGACCTCCACAAGTGGATTTGGAATTTGAATGAAAGCCCGGTCGCTATAGTGGTGAACGACCAAACGGTTGATATTCTCAACGCTTTTGACATGGATGGCGGATCGGGACTATTGAGGAAATTGATAGAGGAAGGAGAGATTAATGCACGTTTCAACTATCTGAAAGTTGTGAGCGGTGAAACTTGGAACGAGCTCCGTGACAGGCTTCAATATTCCAACCGAGTGGATTACAAGTTGTTGGATAACTTGGAGCAAGTGCGCACAATTATAGTACAAGGGCTGAAAGACCGAGGGGCTGCGGAATATGCCTACAGAATAGCCAATGCATTGATAGGTAGGCTTTTGTTTATCCGATACCTGATTGACCGTCAGGTGAAAATCCATTTTGGGAACTATTCCGAACAACGGCTGACTAACGATGACTTGATAGAGATTCTAAGTAGTCCTCAAAATACCTTTGCCTTGTTTGAACACTTGAAAAAAGAGTTTAACGGCGACCTTTTCCCCTTCATTGATATAGAAAAAGAGCGCTCAATATTGGATGAAGAGCTGCTTCAAAATTTCGTCCGGCTGTTCAACGGAGATGATATTGCTATTGGCCAACGCTCTTTGTTCCCGCTGTATGACTTCTCGGTTATCCCAATAGAGTTTGTGAGCAATGTCTATGAGCATTTCATTGGCACGGACGAGGCTGAAAAAAAACAGAAGAAGGCAGGACCAAAAGAAAAAGACCAGCAACGGAAGCAAGGGGCATACTACACGCCCAAATTTTTGGTGGACTATGTTTTAGCGAAAACAGTGGGGGTGCATTTGGGCAGCTATGTAACTCCTTCTACTTGTCGGGTACTTGATCCCGCTTGCGGTTCGGGCATTTTTCTGGTGGAAACGCTGCGCCTCCTCATCCTCCACTATCAAACCTTGCACCCTGATTATCAGCAAGATGCCAAGAAATACAAAAAGGCACTGCGTCAATTAGCTTGGGACAACATCTTTGGGATTGACATTGACGACAATGCTGTTGATGTTGCCATTTTCT
>JAYUXG010000387.1:0-3816 GCA_043753125.1 Saprospirales bacterium
TCCCGATAACCGTTTCTCCGAGCGATTTGTCGGGCCAGTTCGATGACATCGCCAGCGTTCAACAACTTTGCTACTTTTACGCCCGGCATCGCACGCCCGACTTCTCCACCACTTTTACACTGAACAACGCACATGGCGGACACTTCCCCAGAATTTAAACGCTCCTTAGGCCTGCTCGACGGTACCATGCTGGTTGCGGGCGGTATGATCGGTTCCGGCATCTTCATCGTCAGTGCCGACTGCGCCCGTTCGGTCGGGTCCGGCGGCTGGCTGCTGTTGCTCTGGCTGTTGGCTGGTTTTATCACCATCATTGCCGCTTTAAGTTATGGCGAACTGGCCGGCATGATGCCCACTGCTGGCGGACAATTTGTGTATATCGAACGCGCTTACGGTCAACTACCGGCCTTCATGTACGGCTGGACGGTGTTCGCAGTGATCCAGACCGGCACCATCGCGGCGGTGGCGGTGGCCTTCGCCAAATTCACCGCGTATTTTTTTCCCGCCCTCGGTCCGCAAAATATACTGTTGACGATTGGTATACTCCAAATATCGGCCGGCCAGTTGTTCGCCATCGCCATGATTATCTTGCTGACGGCGGTGAACAGTCAGGGTATTCAAAGTGGCAAGATCATCCAACTGGTTTTCACTTCTGCCAAGTTGCTGGCCTTGTTTGCCCTGATCGTGATTGGGCTGGCCGTAGGCTTGAAAAGCGATATTTTTTCCCAAAACCTGCAAAATTTTTGGCAGGCCTCCCAAACTACCCAGGTCAACGGCAGTTGGGTCACCACTTCAATCACTGGGCTGGCCCTGCTGATGGCCTTCGGTGCCACTATCATCGGGCCGTTGTTTTCGAGCGATGCGTGGAACAATGTGACTTTTGTGGCCGGGGAAATGAAAAACCCGCGCCGCAATATTCCCCTCAGCCTGCTCTTGGGCACCTGCATTGTGACTGGGCTGTACATCCTGGCCAATCTCGCTTTCCTGGCCTTACTGCCGCTAAAAGGCGATCCTGTAGCGACCGATGTGCTGGGCCAGGGCATCCAGTTTGCCGGTGGCGGTACTGACCGGGTGGGCACGGCGGCCGCCTCCATGATCTTTGGCGGCCTGGCGGCGGCGATTATGTCCGGGTTGATCATGATCTCGACGTTTGGCTGCAACAATGGCCTCATCCTGTCTGGGGCCAGGGTGTACTACGCTATGGCGCGGGAAGGCCTGTTTTTCAAAAAAGCCGCTACGCTCAATACGGGCGGGGTGCCGGGCTTTGCGCTGGCCATCCAGGCGGTGTGGGCCAGTTTACTTTGTCTTTCTGGCACTTACAACGCTTTGCTAACTTATTGCACTTTTGCGTCCCTGGTATTTTACATCGTCACTATCGGCGGGATTTTCATTTTGCGCCGCAAAGAACCCCATGCAGAGCGGCCTTATCGGGCAGTGGGCTATCCGTATCTACCGATCCTGTACATCTTATTGGCCGGTGCCATCTGCGTGATTTTGTTGATAGAGAAGCCACGCGATACTTGGTCGGGCGTATTCATCGTACTGCTCGGCATACCGATTTATTTTTTGCAAAAACGGTGGGCGAAGGGGCAATAAGCAATAGGTTATAGGCAATAAATAAGTAAAACTTTCAGAGTTGCGTAAACATCGCTGCGTACTTAGTGGATAGATATTGATCCTTTGCCTCATCACCTATTGCTCTTGTGCTTCCTTTTGCTGGTTCTGCTGGGGCAACTGGAACCATTTTTGCGGGGTAGGGTCAATGCTGTAGTGAATTTTTTATCAATATCAAATAGTAGTAGTCCTGCAAAATTAGTAGAGGGTAATTCTGCTGTGCACCCGGTGCTTTTTTTGCTTAGTGCCTATTGCCCATTGTTTTCATTTTGCCCATTGCCTTTTTACTTAAATCTGTTACCATGAATCGGTTGGTATCCCTCTTGTTTTTGCTCTTTGCCACCCAAACGTCTGCCCAGAATCTACAATGGGTCAGCGCCTGCACCAGCCAGTCCTTTTGCCTTTATCCCAACAGCTGCACCCAAGGAAATGTGTTGATGACGGAAGTGGCCGCCACCAATTGCAACACCAGCCCAAACGTCCACTACTCTTATAAAATTGACTTATATAGTAATGGTACCATTGATATGCAAGCGGACGGGGATACGGTGAGTGGAGTTTTTGCCAAAGGCGACCACCGCATCACTTGGCAGGCTACAGACAACTGCGGACACGCCACTACCTGTGCCTACGCGTTCACCGTCAAGGACTGCACTCCCCCCTTCATGATCTGCCTCAACGGCTCTACCCAGAACCTGAATGCGCCAGAGTGCAAAGTGAGCTTCTCGGCCAAGCAGTTCATATTGAGTGCCACGGACAACTGTACGCCCAGTGACCAAATCCAGTTTGGGATACGCAAACTGGGTGCCGGGACGGGCTTCCCCACAGATACTACCATTTCGTATGAAATCTGTGGACAGGGCTTGCACACCATCGAAGTTTGGGGCAGGGATATGAATGGAGTAACCAGTCAGTGTAATAGTTACGTACTGGTTCAGGATGGTGCCGGTGGCTGCGCGTGCATCACCGATGCCAATATCAACGCAGTGGGCTGTGTCCGCACAGCGGCCAATGCCCAGCTCTCCAATTACCGGGTGCGCCTGAAAATAGAATCGGTGAGCGGCATAAGCCCAGCGGTCAATAAGCAAATAGTGAAAGATGTAGCCGACTCCTGCTTTACGCTGACGGCCCTCAAGGTACCCCTGGCCGGGACGTATCGGGCCACGGTGCGTGCCGAACGCTTTGGCAACCCGCTCAACGGCGTGTCCACCTTCGATCTGGTACAGATCAGCAAGCATATTTTGGGCTTGGCACCATTGGCCAGCTTGTATCAGGGTATTGCCGCCGATGTGAATAATAGCCATACGATCACCGCTTTTGACATCGTGCAGACGCGCAAACTGATCCTCGGTATCTATGATTCTTTCCCCGGTGTACCCTCCTGGCGGCTGGTCCGCCCCGTGGCCAACCCCACCGATTTTGCCGGTTTAGCCGCGATAAGGGATACTTACCAAATGCTCGTGCCCGCCCTGAACGCCAACGCGGTGTTGCCTGCCGTCCCCTTTGTGGCGATCAAGACCGGCGACGTGGATTTTTCTGGCCTTGCACTCGGTGGCGAGGCCGAAAGTCGCGGTGCGCCACTGTCCCTACAGATCGAAGACCAGTACCTGGCAGCGGGCGAAGAGGTATTATTGCCAATCCGGTGGGGCGAACCTGCCACGCTGACCGGCTGGCAACTGGCCCTGCGTACCGACCCAACGGCCCTACAGATTACAGCGGTGGAAGGCTTGGCCGAGGAGGACTACCTGCGAGCAGCAGACGGCACTTTGCGCGCGCTGTGGTTTGATGGGCGCGAACGGCGATTTGCCGCAGGCGATATGGTTTTTGTCTTGAAAATCAAAGCCTTGCGTTCTCTCTGGCTATCCCGAGCATTAGCGTTGGACCGTTCGGGAATGGCCTCCGAGGCTTACCCGGACCTGGCCCTCCGTCGGCCGCTGGTGCTGAACTTCCCAGCCAAATCAATGGGCAAGGCTATATTTCTTCCACCGCAGCCCAACCCGTTTGGCGAGGAAACCCTCTTCCAATACCGGCTCGAGCAGCCCGGCGACGCGACGCTGGAAATCTTCGATGCCGCCGGGCGATTGGTACATACGCAAAGCTCCGCCACCACCGTCGGGGAAAACGTACTGTCGCTGTCGGCCTCCGTACTACCTCATGCGGGCGTGTACGCCTTTCGCCTGCGAGCGGGCGGACAGGTCTTTGCGG
>JAYUXG010000388.1:0-3814 GCA_043753125.1 Saprospirales bacterium
AACCAATAATCAATCCATGTCTACCCGCACTTACAATTGGGGTATTATTGGCCCCGGCAGAATCGCCCGCAAGTTCGCCGACGACCTGCGTACCCTGCCCAACGCCCGGCTACACGCCGTCGCTTCCACCTCCGCCGAGCGCGCCCGGGTCTTCGCCGACGACTACGGCGCGCCCCATGCTTTCGGTAGTTACGCGGAGCTGATGGATTGCCCAGACTTGGATGTGGTGTACATCGCCACACCCCACGCGCTGCACTGCGAACACACCCTGCTTTGCCTCGAACATGGCTTGCCCGTGCTTTGCGAAAAGCCCTTCGCCATGAACCTGGCCGAAGCCCGGCGCATGGTCACTGCCGCCCACCGCCACCGGGCATTCCTTATGGAGGCCCTCTGGACGCGCTTCATTCCCAGCATGGATCATGCCCTGCACCTTCTTGCCGAAGGCGAAATTGGCGAAGTTCGCACGGTGAAGTCGGACTTTGGCTTCCTTATGCCCTTCGATCCACAATCGCGGCTGTACAACAAAGCCCTGGGCGGCGGCTCCCTGCTGGACATTGGCATCTATCCGGCTTTGCTCAATTTGCTGGTCTTTGGTAAACCTGCACCGGAAGACATCCAAGCCGCCGCCGCCTTCACCGCCTCCGATGTGGATGAGAGTTGCGCCTTTATTTTTCAATATCCCGGCAATCGGCTCGCTTTAGCCCACTCCACCTTGACGGCCAATACGCCAGTGGAAGCCACTATTTATGGCACCACGGGGGCCATTTATTTGCACCCCCGCTGGCACCACAGCCGACAGCTCACCATCTCCCGGTACAATGGCCGGGAAGAAGAAAAACGCCTGGTGGATCTGCCCTATGACGGCTGGGGCTATGCTTTCGAGGCAGCGCACGTGATGGACTGCCTGGAAAAAGAAATGCTGGAAAGCGATCTCCTGCCACTTGATTTTACCCTTGATTTGGTGGAAACGCTGGATGCGATTCGGGAAAAAATCGGGTTGGAATATTGATGTTTTGTTGAGAAATGTTGAGGTCGTTGAGTGGCTGCGCCGTTGAAAAGATGGAGGGACTGGAAACAGATTTTCTCAACCCCCTCATTGTAGGGGCCTAAATATTCTCAACCTGCGAAGCAGTTTCAACATTCTCAACATTTTTTTCAATCAAAAACTACCTCCACCACATCTTCCACCTTAAGGTTCAACAGGGTGGCCGCCCGGCCCAAATTGATGGCGATTTCCAAATAACCCGTGCTGTTGAACAGGCACAAGGTCTCTCCCACGGGTACATCGCAGTAATTGCCGCTGAGGCGCGTGATGGGGTCGTTGCGCCGGAAAAACAGCGAAAAGGCTCGCCCATTGGCCACTTTCTCGAACACCTCCTGGTGGATATTGACCAGCACATTGTCGAAATTGTCCACGTGTACCACGGTGCCACGAATCCGACTGGGTGTGATAACGGGTTGAATACTAATCCGTTGTAACAGCGGTGCCGGGTATTCGCCCAAGTCCTCAAATGGCTGGCCGCTGGCCAAATGCGCTACCGCTTTGGCAAAAACATCTTTGACCAGAAAATGCCCCTTTGTCGGGACGGGCAACTGGCGCAGATCGTTGGGCGTGAGGTCATCGAACAACAGAGCCAGCAGGCCATTGTCCGGTGCCAGAAAATAATGCCCCTGCCGGGAAGCGGCGACAAACCGATAGCCCGCGTCGTACACGCAGTTCACGCCGATCAAATGAATCGTACCTGCGGAGAATTCCGACCAACAGTGCTGCACTACAAAAGCCCCCTGCACAATATCGAAGGGCGGGATGTGGTGCGAAATATCCACCAGTTGCAGGCCAGGGTAACGCTTCAGCAATGCGCCTTTGAGCGCGCCCACGTAGAAGTCCTGGGTACCGAAATCAGTGGTGAGGGTCACAATGGGCATATTTGGAATGGGCGCGGTAGTGAGCATAGATGGTTCAGCTTGGTGTAGGAGTATTCAGCACTTTTCTGCGGCGGGCAAAGGTTTGGTCATTTAATCGTAAGCATTTGACATTTTGTCTTTATCCAGGCCATTTCACCTTGCCTGCCAGGGAACTACAGGCACGATTTTTTTGTTGGAAAGATTACGCCCATTGCGTTAATTTTGTGGGCAGTAAGCGGATTATTAAACAGAAATAAAGCATGGAGGCCCGGCACGGCTTATACAATTGACAATCAATCCGCTAAGTGCCACGTGTCTCCCGCTGCTACAAAGTTAAGGACAAAAATTTGAGCGAAATCATTCTCACCATCGAGGGCATTGACCCGGTTGAACTCTACGGCGAAAACAACGCAAAATTAAATCTTTTGCGCAAAGCCTTTTCTGACGTGACCATTACGTCGCGCGGCAACAGCCTGAAAATAGCAGGCGAAAAAAAAGACACTCAATCCGCTAAGGCGAAGTTCGAGATGATGGCCCGCTACCTGCGAGAACACCATGAGCTCCCGGTGCAAACGGTGGAGGACATCCTCGGCGGCGACAACCCCTTCGAGGTACGCATCCCCGTCAACGGCGACTCGGCCATCAACGGCACCATCCTCTTTGGCCGCGAAGGTCGGCCCATCAAGGCCAAGACCCGCAACCAAAGGCGGATGATCGAGATTTGCGAAGCCAACGACATCGTGTTCGCGGTGGGTCCTGCCGGTACGGGCAAAACCTATACCGCCGTGGCCATCGCCGTGCGGGCCTTGAAAAACAAACTGGTCAAAAAGATAGTGCTGACCCGTCCCGCTGTGGAGGCGGGCGAGAACCTGGGTTTTCTGCCCGGCGATTTAAAAGATAAGGTGGATCCCTACCTGCGCCCGCTCTATGACGCGCTCGACGATATGTTGCCCATGGACAAGCTCAACTTCTTCATGGAAAACCGGGTCATCGAGATCGCACCGCTGGCCTTTATGCGTGGGCGCACTTTAGACAACGCCTACATCATCTTGGACGAAGCGCAGAACGCCACGCCGCTCCAGCTCAAGATGTTCCTCACCCGTATCGGTCCTTCCGCCAAGTGCATCATCACTGGCGACTTGAGCCAGATCGACCTGCCCAACCACCAACGGTCGGGACTGCTCCAAGCCATGCAAATCCTGGATGGGGTGGAAGGCATCTCTACCATTGCACTCACTATTGAGGACGTGGTACGTCACCGCTTGGTGAAGGACATTATCAAAGCCTACGATAGGATAGAAGGCGAGGAACGCGCCCGTAAAGAGCGCAAGAAGGCCGAGCAAAATGGCGAGGAACTGGTGGAAACGCGGCCCGATTGGGTGCCACCGGGGAGGGTACAGGATTAATTTGAGGATAGTTTTCCGTGTTTCAAAACCTCGTAGGTTTCAAAAAACCTACAAGGTTTAGAGCGGCGAAATAAGATGAGTATTTGCCTTACATCCGCAACATAAAAAAATAACCATTCAAAATTTTGGCCCTATCCAAAAAATAGAAGATCTCGAAATTCGGGATTTTATGTTATTTATTGGTCCACAAGCGAGCGGTAAAAGTACCATAGTAAAGGCCTGATATAGTCAAAGCAAAATGGTTTTGAAGGAAAATAAAAATTGGGTCAAGAGAAGCGATTTTGGGAATTTTCCGAAAGATAGAATTTAATCTTGCGGGATGGAACATCATTTTTTGGACATACTTGAGCGGGTTGAAGTGGAGACGATGCGTGCGAGTACGCGCGACAAAGAAGTATTTCAAAAATTGTCGGTCTTGATATTACTGGACATGGGCAAGAAATATGAGGAGATAGCGGAGACATTGGGCATCGGTTTGGGGACCATCGGCAACTGCAAGCATA
>JAYUXG010000389.1:0-3810 GCA_043753125.1 Saprospirales bacterium
GTTCGAGCGGGCGAGGAAGTGGTGGTTCACTTTAAGGCAGCAGAGAAGAACGCTGGCTACCAGTTCACCCTGGATTTTCCGGCTTTGGAAGTGGAAGAGTTGCTGCCGGGCGCGAACATGACTGACCAAAACTTCGGCCTCTTTGCCGCAGAACATACCCTGACCGTTTCGGTGGATGGCGATGCCGGGGAGTTTGCCGTGAAATTCCGCGCCAAGCAATCGGGTGAGCTGAGCAAAATGCTGCGTGGCAGTAGCCGGGTGACTAGGGCCGAAGCCTACGATAGCCACGGGGAGCGGTTGGAAGTGGCCTTCCGTTTCAACAACGCAAGCGGTGCGTCGGTGTTCGGTGCCAACTTCGAATTGATGCAGAACAAACCGAACCCGCTGAAAGACTTTACGAGTATTTCCTTCCATCTGCCCGCCGCCGCCGAGGCTACGCTGGCCATCAGTAACGTGGAGGGCCGATTGTTGAAAGTCATCAAAGGCAGCTATGCCAAAGGCCTGCACACGGTGCAGGTTAGCCGGGCCGACCTAGAACCGGGTATGCTGTTTTATCAACTGGATACGCCTACCCACAGCGCGACCAGGAAAATGATCGTGGTGGAATAAAATAGGTAAACGGCACGCAGCAACATCCCGCCTTTTATCGGGATGGCAATAAGCACATGGAGCAGAGCGGGAGTTCTGCTTCATGTGCTTTGTTTTTTAAGCAGTTTTAGGTTGCACTCAACCCATTACGTGGTAACTGGCCCAGTTGCCGATTACTTATGTGTCCGTTGTTTTTTTCTTTTTCGTTTCTTTGCGCCGCCAAAAACGCTGAGCAGGACTTTTTTAGGTTAAAATTTGCCCCCTAACTTTTTTTGGCCCGCTTTTTGGAAAACTCTCCGCATCACTTCTTTTTAATCCGGGACGATCATTATTACACTTCGTCTCTAATCAACAACCAATTGTTCCATGCACCTCTGGTTACGCACGTTCGGCGTAAGCGCTCTGACGCTTCATTCCATTTTTCTTCTTGCCCAACCCTTTGGTTTTTCGCTGCCGGTGATCAACAACGTCTTTCCTGGCGCGATCATCAACCCGGCCCTCAGCGTAACCAATTTCGATAGCGTTACGTCGCTACAGTTCGTGTTGCGTTGGGACCCTGCCGTGCTGCAATTTCAAGAAGTCTATGCCTTGAATCTGGCCAGTCTGGATATGGATGATTTCGCCACGGCACAAGCCGTCGATAGCGGGCTGCTCCGCGTAAAATATATTTCCCCCAGTTTATTGGCCGGTATTTCGGTACCCGATGGCACTGGTATTTTCCGCGTTCGCCTCAAAGTAGTGGGCAGCAGCGGCACGGGCAGCGGACTACAAATCACCGAGAATTTCCCCACCGCTTTTGAAGTGACCCAGGGACAGCCTGATTCTTCCAACCTCGCCTTTCCAATCAGTACTGTACAGATCAACAATGGTTTCGTGGCAGTTGGTTACACCGTAGCGGCCAACGAACCAGTAGGCAAGCATATCTTACCCGTACAGATTTCGCCCAACCCTTTTACCACCGATACACAAGTTGCTTTCCACCTGGCAGCGTCCACTGTTGTCCACCTCACCCTGACTGATGTGGCCGGGCGCGTGGTGCGCACGGAGGATTGGCCACTGCTGGCTGGCGACCAATCCATTAAGATTTCATCCGCCGACCTTCCCCCCCACGGCACTTATTTTCTGACCCTGCGGACGGCCACCCAGGCCTGTGTGCGCACCCTGTTTCTGTTTTGACTCAACCTTTATTTCTTCATCATCCCACGTCCTTGTTAAAGATGAAACCGATACAAAAAAACTTCATCGCCGCCGCTCTGCTGCTGCTATGCGCATGGCAGGTTTCCGCGCAAACACCGATTGACGTTACGTTCACACCCGCCACTAGCACGGTGGCCTCGGGAGCCACCGTAGCCATCCAAATGAAGGTGGTCAATTTCAAAAACATCGCGACCGTTCAATTTCCAATTGTTTTCAACAAAGATGTGCTCCAATTGGTCTCAGTGACCGGTGCGCACTCGCAGCTGCAAAATTTTCACGTTGATTTTGCGGACCCGGACCCGAACCTGGCCCTGTCGCCGGGAAAACTGGCCGTCAGCTGGAACTCCAATCCCAGCAACCAACCCAATGGCGCGACCATACCGATCAACGGTGTCTTTTTCACCCTCAATTTTAAGGTGCTGACCGAATGTAGTTCCACGGTCAACCTGAGCGGTACCCAACAGCCCATGATCGACGTGGTCAACACGTCCAGCCAGCCTGTTACGGTCAACTATCAGAACGGCGCGGCCACCATCACTGCCGGACCTTGTACCACCACTCCGCCTGTAGTAGAGGCCCCCATCCAGGGGTTTCACATTATCGCCAACTCGCTGTACATTCCGGCGGGCGAAGTGGGCTGTATGGCAGTGAATGGCAATGATTTCGAAAATATCGTGGCCATGACCTATGCTATCAACTGGGATCCATTGATACTGGAACTGGTTGGCAATCGTAACAGCCGTACCAATAAGCTGAGCAGTGATATTCAATTGGGCATATCCAATCCTGCAGGCCGTGCGGCCGTGTTATGGGAAACGGCTGCCCCGCCCAATACTCGTGCCGACCTTTCCCCCTTGTACGAACTTTGTTTCAAAACCAAAGGGAACCCAGGTAGCAGTACTATGGTAACCCCCAATGGCATGGGCTTCCCACCGACGGGAGGGGCAGAAATTTTGCAAGTGATCAATAACGTGACCAACGACATTTGGCGGGATACCACTGGCATCAGGGACACCATCTTCATCCAAAATACTCCACCCCCCAGCAATGCCATTGCTTATGTCGGCGAAAAAGACACCACCATTCAGAACACGGTGGGTTGTATGGATGTGCGAGTGAGAAACTTTATCAACTCGACCTATGGGGAATTTGCGCTGACCTACGATTCCATCCAACTCCAGTTTGACCATTTCAACTTGGGAGCCAACCCGCTGGGCTTGGATACTTCTTCTGCCTCCGCGACCAACATCGAGAATTTCCTGAAATTTCGTCGGGTAGAGATCGTCAACCAGGCAGACGAGGAGCAAACCTTGCGCTATATCCAATATGCCTACCGCAAAAGTGCCGGCCTGACGCTACCCGACAATACGGTGGTTTTTTCCGCCTGTTTCAAGGCCGTCGGTGCACCAAGCACCCCTAATACCTCCATTCAGGTAAAAATCAGCTCCTACCTTGATCCGGGCAACGCTTTGGTGCCGATTGGTGCATCCCGGAAAACGGTTGGCGCGGTGCCGATTGGCATTACTTCCGGTTCGATATTCATCAGGTCAGCCTCTTCCCTGGCAGCCACTACCACCGTGCAAAACGCCACCTGTGCTGCCAGCAACAACGGTTCCATCGCCTTGTCGGTGACCAACTGTAGCGGCAATGCGGCTACTTATAACTGGACGGGTCCCGGTATCACCCCTGCCAACAAGACGGTGCAAAACCCAACTGCCCTGTCGCCCGGTGCTTACAATGTGACCGTGACTTGCACTGCAGGCGGCACCACCACCGCTTCGGCTACCGTGACCGCACCACCGGCGATCACCCTGCCAGCGGGTTCTATTACCAACATAACCTGTAATGGTGGTTCCGATGGCACCATCACCATAGCCCCCACCGGTGGCAGCGGCACCCTGACTTACGCCTGGACTGGCCCAAACGGCTACACCTCGACCGTCCTGAGTCAAACTGGCCTCAAAACTGGCATCTACAAAGTGACCGTCACCGATGCCAACAGCTGCACTGCTGCTTCGGAATTGT
>JAYUXG010000390.1:0-9243 GCA_043753125.1 Saprospirales bacterium
AACCGCGCCCTGATGGGTTCGAATATGCAACGTCAGGCGGTGCCGCTCATTCGGCCGCACTCGCCGATGGTGGGTACGGGGCTGGAAGCAAAAGTAGCCCGCGATAGCCGGATGCTGATCAACGCTGAAGGCAGCGGGGTGGTGGAATATGTGGATGCCAACGAGATCACTATTCGCTACGACCGCACCGAAGAAGACCAATTGGTATCTTTCGAGGATTCGCGCAAGACGTATACGCTGACCAAGTTCATGCGCACCAACCAAGGCACGTGCATCAACTTGAAGCCGATTGTCCGCCGCAACCAGCGCGTGGAAGAGGGTGACATCCTATGCGAAGGCTACGCTACCGAAAATGGCGAATTGGCCCTCGGCCAAAACCTAAAAGTGGCGTTCATGCCGTGGAAAGGCTATAATTTCGAGGATGCCATCGTGTTATCAGAGCGCGTGGTGCAGGAGGATGTATTTACGTCCATCCACATCGAACACTTTGAACTGGATGTGCGCGACACCAAACTGGGCGAGGAAGAACTCACGCAGGACATCCCGAATGTGAGCGAAGAAGCAACCAAGGACTTGGACGAAAACGGTATCATCCGCATCGGGGCTTGGGCCAAAGAAGGCGATATTCTGATCGGCAAGATCACGCCGAAGGGCGAAACGGACCCGACCCCGGAGGAAAAACTGTTGCGGGCTATCTTCGGCGACAAGGCCGGTGACGTGAAAGATGCTTCGTTGAAGGTGCCACCGAGCATCAACGGCGTGGTGATCGACAAGCAATTGTTTGCTCGCGCCAAAAAGGACAAAATCCAGAAGGAATCTGAAAAGGCACTGCTAGACCGCTTGGACGACGAGCACGACGTGTCGCTCAACAAGTTAAAAACCGTCTTGATCGACAAACTCCAATTGCTGATCAAGGATAAGGTGACCAATGGTATTCGCAGCATTTATGGGGAAGAAATGGTGTCGAAAGGTTCCAAACTCTCCGTGCAGGTACTGCGCGAAAACATTGACTACGGCCAAGTGGATTATACCAACTGGACCAACGATAAGCATGGCAATGCACTGATTAGTCGCTTGTTGCACAATTACAGCATCAAGGTGAACGAAGAGGTGGGCCGTTATAAGCGCGAAAAGTTCAACATCTCGATTGGCGACGAATTGCCAGCGGGCGTGTTGAAACTGGCCAAGGTATATGTGGCCAAAAAGCGCAAACTGAAGGTGGGCGACAAGCTCGCCGGTCGCCACGGCAACAAGGGTATCGTGAGCCGCATCGTCCGCATGGAAGATATGCCTTTCCTCGAGGATGGTACGCCGGTGGACGTGGTGCTCAACCCGCTGGGTGTGCCTTCGCGGATGAACCTGGGCCAGATTTTCGAGACCGTATTGGGTTGGGCGGGCGAACGCCTCGGCGTAAAATTCGCCACGCCGATCTTCGACGGTGCCAAGACGGATGAGGTGGATGCCTGGATCAAGAAAGCGGGCTTGCCGGAGTTTGGCCAGACCTACCTCTCCGATGGTGAGACGGGCGACCGTTTCCACCAAAAAGCGACGGTGGGGGTGATCTATATGCTCAAACTCAGCCACATGGTGGACGACAAAATGCACGCTCGCTCGATCGGGCCCTACTCGCTCATCACGCAGCAGCCGTTGGGCGGTAAGGCGCAGTTCGGTGGCCAGCGTTTTGGGGAGATGGAGGTATGGGCCTTGGAGGCCTACGGTGCTGCCAACATTCTGCAGGAGTTGCTTACTTACAAATCAGATGATATTCAGGGCCGGGCCAAGGCTTATGAGGCCATCGTGAAGGGCGATAATTTGCCGGAGGCTAATATTCCGGAGTCGTTCAATGTGTTGGTGCATGAGCTGAGGGGATTGGCTTTGGATGTGAAGTTTGAATAGAGATAAAGACGAAGTGGATGCCTTACTTTATGTGAGGCATCCACTATATTTGAGATTATATTTTTTGCATATTGCTATGCCTACTTTGAAAATCATTGATGGAATTAAGATTGATGTTTACCCACGCGAACACCCACCACCTCATTTCCATGCAATCAGTGCAGAAGACGAAGAATTAATTGTGATTGAAACACTTGAAACTTATGTAGGCGAGTTACCCAACAGAAAGAGAAAGAAGGTGGTGGAATGGGCTTTTGAAAATCAGAATTTCCTGATGGAAAACTTTAAACGGCTCAACCCAAACTTATGACACAGGGCAAAAAAATACCGCGTATTGAAAGCATTTCCAAAGTGGACGGCTTTCGCGTGTATTGCGTGTTTAGCACAGGCGAGCATAGGGTTATTGATTTTGAAAAACTCTTTGCAGAATGGGGTGTGAAACCTGACGATATGGAATATATGCTTTTAAATTTGGAAGAGTTTAAAAAAATAAAACTCCGTGATGGAATACTTTCTTGGGACAATGTAGAAATTCTGTTGGTCAAGGAAGACGGTACGGAAGGAAAATTCCCTTATGACATAGACCCTATTGTACTGTACAATCATACGGAGCTGGTTACTAGTGAGGAAGATGAGATTTCGCTATTAGATATTAAAGACAATATTCTCATCAAGATAGCACAGTTGAAAGATAAAAAGCTGCTAAAGCGGCTCTTGATTTTCCTTGCTAACGAACTACACGAGGAGGTAAATATAGAAGAAGATTGGTGGGAAAATTTGCCTCCTATACAGCAAGAACGATTGCTTCGCCTTCAAGAGGAAGCGCGGGCTGGCAAAAATTTGATTTCTAATGAAGATGCGTGGAAACGATTGAAGACATTGGCGCCTCAATAGTAATAGCATAATTATACAATTGATGAAAACCACACCAAGTCATATTCTGGTTACCCAATCCAATTTGGACAGTGCTCCAAGTGGGAAAGTGTATCCGGTAATCATATGGAAGGGGCAGGCATTTATTTACAACTATTTGGGGCTGCGGACGCTGCTTGATGAGCAGTCTTTTAAATGGTAGCCCACCGATAAAGTGGTAATGATGGTAAGAGTCATTTCCTCGGAGCTCGAAACTATTAAATCTGGGAAGATTTACCCGATTTTTGATGATAAAAAGGATGATGAGCGGTATGTGATAGATGCTGATGGGGAAATGGTGCTGTTCGACCAGAACATTTTCAAGTGGGAAATTTTATGAGTGCATAAGAATGAAAACCCCATGGCAATATCTTTAAACTGGCTTACTATTTTTATAGTAATTGGTTTATTGTCAACCCTTTGGTTATCTATCAACTCAATTGCAGTATTGATCGGGGCTATTATCATAATTGCTTTTGCTCATCGTACTAAGAAAAGAAAAAGCACCTATGACAAGCATACTAAGCGCAGGGTAGGTGAAGTGTATGATTTAAACCAACAGGAAAAGCGCGGAGATAAAAATTAATAAATATAAGAAGAAACCAAACCCAAATAAACGCGAAGATAGAACACCTTAAAATATGGAACAACATGGGTGCAATTTCAATATCCCACGAGCAAAAGTTGACCAACCAAGTCAACCAATATTTCGACAACGAAGACTGTCAGTCAGCCATAACCTTGTTGAAAGAAGAACTAGCAAAAGTGCCTGACGATCACTGGCTAAATGCACAGTTAGCCATAAGTTATTACGAATTAAAGAATTACCAGACGGCAATAGAGTTTTCGGAAAAAGCAGTACAACTTTCACCCAACTGCCCATTGGCTTTAGATTATCACGCCAGCATTTTATTGGCCAATGGGAAAGTGGAAGAGGCATTGCACATCTGGAATAACTTGCTGGAAAAAGACGTGCAGGGGATTGCTTTTGGAGAATGCGGCGAAGGGGTCCGTTTTGCAAAGTCTCTCCTCAATGACGTGCGGTTTAGCATGGGCGATGCCTACGTAGAGTTGGACGATAAAGAAAAGGCACTGTCTTATTATAAAAGCCATTTGGCAAATAGACAGAAAGGAATATTCAGCAATATAAAGCGCAGCGAAGTGCTGAAAGAAATAAATAAAATCGAGGGTGTAACAACCCATTGAAATTCAAAATTCTCAACCGCTCAATATGCCGTTCAAAAAGAAAAGCAATAAAACCGATCAGGGCTTTGATACCATTATCATTGCTCTGGCCAGCCCGGACGAAATCCTGGAGCGCAGTTACGGCGAAGTCCTCAAGCCGGAGACCATCAACTATCGGTCTTACAAGCCCGAGCGTGATGGCCTGTTCTGCGAGCGGATTTTCGGTCCGGTCAAAGACTACGAATGCTACTGCGGCAAGTACAAGCGTATTCGCTACAAAGGCATCGTCTGCGACCGCTGCGGGGTAGAGGTGACCGAGAAAAAAGTGCGCCGCGAACGCATGGGCCATATCCGGCTCGTGGTGCCGGTGGTGCACATCTGGTTCTTCAAGAGCCTGCCCAACAAGATTGGCTACATCCTCGGCACGTCGTCCAAGAAACTGGAGGCCATCATCTACTACGAGCGTTACGTGGTGGTGAACCCCGGCATCAAGAAGGAGGAAGGCATGAACCGTATGGACTTGCTGACCGAAGAAGAATATCTCGAGCTGATCGACACGCTGCCGAAGGAAAACCAGCAATTGGACAACTCGCACCCGGACAAGTTCATCGCCCAAATGGGTGCCGAAGCAGTCTATTCCCTGTTGAGTACGCTCAACCTGGACGACCTGTCCGCCCAACTGCGCCACGAGGCCCACAGCGAGACCAGCCAGCAAAAAAAGAGTGAGGCCAACAAACGCCTCCGGGTGGTGGAAGCCTTCCGCGAGGGCCTCGAAAGTGCCGGTCAACGCCCCGAATGGACGGTAATCCAGTACTTGCCCGTAGTACCGCCCGAACTGCGCCCATTGGTGCCATTGGATGGTGGCCGTTTTGCGTCGTCCGACCTGAACGACCTGTACCGCCGCGTCATCATCCGCAACAACCGTTTGAAGCGTTTGCTGGAAATCAAGGCTCCGGAAGTAATCCTGCGCAATGAAAAGCGGATGCTCCAGGAGGCCGTGGACTCGCTGTTCGATAACTCCCGGAAATCCAACGCCGTGAAGGCCGAAGGTGGCCGTGCCCTGAAATCGCTGTCCGACATTCTGAAAGGTAAGCAAGGCCGTTTCCGTCAAAACCTGCTCGGCAAGCGTGTCGATTACTCCGGCCGTTCGGTCATTGTGGTAGGCCCCACGCTCAAACTGCATGAGTGCGGTATTCCAAAAGCCATGGCGGCGGAATTATTCAAGCCGTTCATTATCAGGAAGTTGATCGAGCGTGGTATCGTGAAAACGGTGAAATCTGCCAAGAAACTGGTGGACCGTAAGGACCAGGTCATCTGGGAAATCCTCGAAAACATTCTGCGCGGCCACCCGGTCATGCTCAACCGCGCCCCAACGCTGCACCGTCTTTCCATCCAGGCTTTCCAGCCGCGATTGATCGAGGGCAAGGCTATTCAGTTGCACCCGCTCGTCTGTACGGCCTTCAACGCCGACTTTGACGGCGACCAAATGGCCGTCCACGTGCCGTTGAGCCACGCGGCTATTCTGGAAGCCCAAGTGTTGATGCTGTCGAGCCACAATATGCTCAACCCGCAGGACGGTTCGCCGATCACGCTGCCTTCGCAGGACATGGTGTTGGGGCTTTATTATTTGACCAAAGAGCGCAAGTCCATCCCGGAAAATCCGGTGCGTGGCGAAGGTCGCCGCTTCTATTCGCAGGAAGAAGTAAATATTGCCTACAACGAGGGACAACTGGACCTCCACGCGGGTATCGAGTGCCGGGTGCCACAGGATGAAGATGGCAAAATGGTCATCAAGCGTATTAAGACGACGGTCGGCCGGGTGCTTTTCAACCAAGCCGCACCGGACGGGGTGCCTTATATCAACGAGTTGCTCACCAAGCGCAACCTGAAAGTAATTATTGGGGAAATCATCACCCGCACCAGTTTCAAGTTGACGGCCGAATTCCTGGACAGCATCAAAGAACTGGGCTTCGGCTGGGCCTTTAAGGCCGGTCTCTCCTTCAATTTGGGTGACCTCGTTATCCCGACGTTGAAGAAAACCGCTTTGGCCGCCGCACAAGTCGAAGTAGACGAGGTCTGGGAGAACTACAATATGGGCCTGATTACCTACAACGAGCGCTACAACCAGATCATCGATAAGTGGACGTATGCGGACAACCGCATCACCGACCAGTTGATGAAGGAATTGAGTACCGACAAGCAGGGGTTCAACTCTGTGTTTATGATGCTTGACTCCGGTGCGCGGGGTTCCAAGCAGCAGATCAAACAGTTGTGCGGCCTGCGCGGCCTGATGGCCAAGCCACGGAAATCCGGTGACACCGGCGGGGCCATTATCGAGAACCCGATTTTGTCAAACTTTCTGGAGGGCCTGTCCGTACAAGAGTTCTTCATCTCGACCCACGGTGCCCGCAAGGGTCTGGCCGATACGGCCTTGAAAACCGCCGACGCCGGTTATTTGACTCGTCGTTTGGTAGACGTGGCGCAAGACGTGGTGATTCGCGAAGTGGACTGCGCAACGTTGCGCGGTATTGACACGACCGCTTTCAAAGAAGGCGACAAAGTCATCCAAAACCTGCGCGACCGGATCAAAGGCCGTTACAGCTTGCACGATGTGTATCACCCCGACACCGAGCAGTTGCTCGTTTCGGCGGCGGAATATATCACTGATAAGATTGCTGCCGATATTGATGCTGCCGAGATCGAAATGGTAACCATTCGTTCAGTATTGACCTGCGAGAGCCGCCACGGGGTTTGCGGCAAGTGCTACGGCAAGAACCTGGCCACCGGCCGGATTGCTGAAATGGGCGACGCAACAGGCATCATTGCCGCGCAGTCTATTGGCGAGCCTGGCACGCAGCTCACCCTGCGTACCTTCCACACGGGTGGTACGGCGGTGATCGGCCAGACGGAAAACAACATCACTGCCCGCGCCGACTGTAAGATGGAGTTTGACTCCATCCGCACGGTGAACGGGGTGGATACCGCTGGCAACCAAGTGCAGGTCGTCGTATCGCGGACCGGGGAGATTCGCTCACTCGACCCAAAGAGTGGCCGGGTAGTAGCCAATAACTACATTCCCTACGGTTCCTTCTTGTTCGTCCTGGATGGCCAAGAGGTGAAGCGTGGCGAAAAAATCTGCGAATGGGACCCGTTTAACGCCGTGATCGTCAGTGATTTCGATGGTATGATTCGCTACAACAACATGGAGGAAGGCACTAACTTCCGCATGGAGCGTGACGACCAGACCGGCTTCGCCGAAAAGATCGTGACGGAAAGCAAGAACAAGAAAAAAATCCCGTCCATGACCATCCTCAACCCAAAGACAGGCGAGGAGATGAAGACGTATTCGCTCCCGGTGGGTGCTTATGTATCGGTGGACGACGACGAACAAGTACAATCCGGCCAGCAGATCGTGAAGATTCCCCGGAAACTGGGCAAGATCGCCGACATTACGGGTGGTCTGCCCCGGGTCACGGAACTGTTTGAGGCACGTAACCCGTCCAACCCGGCCAGTGTGGCGGAAATAGACGGTGTGATCACCATCGGTTCCATCAAACGCGGCAACCGCGAATGGACCATCGAAGCGAAAGATGGTCAGAAACGTAAGTACCTGATCGCGTTGACCAAGCACTTGCTGGTACAGGACGGCGACTTTGTACGCGCCGGTACGGCCCTTACGGAAGGCACTATTTCGGTGAAGGACATTCTGGCCATCCGTGGCCCGTTTGCCGCCTCGTCGTACCTCGTCAATGGGGTGCAGGAGGTTTATCGTTCGCAGGGTATCAACATTAACGACAAGCACATCGAGGTAATCGTGCGTCAGATGATGCGCCGCTTAGAGATTGTGGATGCTGGCGACACGCACTTCCTGCAAGGGGAGCCGGTGGAGCGCAATGAGTTTATCGACTACAACGACTGGATCTACGACAAGAAACTGGTGCTGGAAGCGGGCGAAAGCACCAAACTAAAAGCAGGTGCCCTAGTCACGCTGCGCCAGGTGCGCGAAGAGAACTCGTTCCTGAAACGCAACGACAAGAAGCTGGTGGAATATCGCGATGCCGTGGCCGCCACAGCGGTCAGTATGCTACTCGGTATCACCAAGGCTTCGTTGGGTACGGAATCGTGGATTTCTGCTGCGTCGTTCCAAGAGACTACCAAGGTGCTTTCCACGGCAGCCATCGCGGCTAAGAAGGACCACTTGATGGGCTTGAAAGAGAACGTGATCGTCGGTAAGAAAATCCCGGCGGGTACGGGCTTGCGCCAATACGAGAATATTCAGGTAACTGGTTCAGGTCGTCCGTTCCGGGATCAGCCGGATGGCGTGCTGGAAGAGGCAGACGCTCGGTAATTAATTGATTTTGAGATATTTAGGGCCGCCGCTCCGGGAGATTTTCTTCTGGGGGGGCGGCTTTTTTATGCGAAGTGGAAAGAGCGATTTGTAAATTCACACAAAAGTAAGATGGTTGACTATCTGGAGCCTTGGAAAAAAAATGACAAATCAGATTGTGCCTTTATCTTTGCTCTCATTTACCCAATCAATTTTAGTAAATATATTGTTTTTTAAAATCGTAAATGTGGAAAACACCCCTTTATATATTGACCTTTTTGCAGGTTGTGGAGGACTTTCCCTTGGATTGCATGAAGCAGGCTGGCAGGGATTGTTTGCTATTGAGAAAAGTCCTGATGCCTTTGCAACGTTCAAACACAATCTAATTGAAAAAATAAATCATTTTGAGTGGTGCGATTGGCTACCTATAACAAATCATGACATTAATGATGTGATTTTGAAATATAGGAAAAAACTAAACTCATTACGAGGCAAGATAGATTTAGTTGCAGGAGGCCCACCATGTCAAGGATTTTCGGTTGCTGGGCGTATGAGAAGTGATGATTCACGTAATGAGCTGGTCAAATCATATATAGAGTTTGTTAAAATCGTACAGCCGAAAATTATTTTCTTCGAAAATGTAAAAGGGTTTATGCACCGTTATAAAGGTAATATCGAGCTCCAAGAGAAGTACTCAGATTTTGTTATTAAGCAACTCCAAGAGAAATATGACGTTTCCGCAAGATTAATAGATTTTTCTAAATATGGAATTCCTCAAAAAAGATGTAGATTTATTTTGATAGGTATTAGAAAAGACATAGTTAAAAGGCTTTGTTGCATGAATACTAGTAAAGAATAGATTTCCCCTTTCCCGATTTTAAGTCATGCGACTTTTACGGATTGTGGGGATGCGATCTGAATAA
>JAYUXG010000391.1:0-3806 GCA_043753125.1 Saprospirales bacterium
CCCGCCTGGCACTACTGCAGATCCTTGAAGATCGTTATGGCCTCAAGTCCGTGGTCATCGCCTCCCAACTACCCATCGCTGCCTGGTACGATTACATCGGCGAGCCCACACTGGCCGACGCTATACTCGGGTGCCGGAAAGCACCTGACCCTGTCCTTTAATTTGCGTACCAGCCAACGATGGTATGACTTTACGGTGCGCCGCACGCGAGTCCCGGTCTTTCATAGACGCTACGCCGGGCGGGTGGAGACCGGGGAGGAAGGTTTTACGGATCCGTTAATTGGAGCGTGATTCTACTGCACCGAAAAATGCTCGCCGGAATTATCTTGGCAGTGGGGCAGCGAGGAATTTTGTGCCTGTAGCGCTTCCATAGCTCCTGCTATACACCCTTTGACCATCAGGAGCCACCGTCGGTTGATAGATGCCCTCGCCAATATCTACTGGGAGGGTATGATCGCCAATAATGCAGCCAGTCTCTACATTAATGCTGATCAAGTGGCCATTTTGATTTAAAAATAAGTGCCCTTCCTGCACGAAGCTTCCGCTTAAGTCGCCAATATCGCCAACCATGTACTCGCTCCAAAGTGGGGCACCAGTGTTGGCATCAAACGCTTCGGTCGCTGCATAATTTTCAAGCACGAAGGCTTTCCCTTGCCTGACCAAAAGCCGGGCATCGTCGGAATAAGTGCTCGGTGACTGCCAGATTACGCTGCCAGTCTGAACCTCCAGAGATTGCAGTTTGCGTCCGGCCAAAAACCAGGCGTACCGGCCTTCAACTACCAAATTGCCAAGGCCACTAATATAATAACCGCGTAAAGCACTACTTTCTACACGAACTCCGGTGGATATGTTTAGGCTAATGAAGCGGGAAGATAAGGAAAATGTGGAGTCATATTCCTGCGTGGCAAAGCAGAATATGGTGTCGCCGGAAGGGGACAGCACCACTTGGGGGTCCAATATGGCATTATAGAGCAATGAACTGGATGTGGTGCGAAGGGACATCACTGGTCGGGAATAACTGTTTTGTAAATTGATCAGATGGACAGAAATATCCGTCGAATCAATATCAGGTATATAAGTACCAACCGGACAAACAGCGAAGCCATTTTGAACAAAAAATTGAAAGGACAACCTTCCATCTATCGGTATAGTCCACACCGTTTCCAGTTGTTTGGTAACCAGGTCAAAGCAGAGGAGCGCAGTGCGTGGCTTGTTTGCAAAATAGAGCTTAGAACCAACTTGACGATAGTGCCTGTCATAAAGGTAAGTCGGCACCGTACTTTGCCAAAGTAGCTGGCCCGAAGCACCATCAAAGCCTAACAGTTCACTTTCATTATCATTTAGGATGCGGCTGAACACTACCTGTTGGTCAAAGGCAGCGGGATAGATACTGGAAAAATCATCCTCCGTCCATGTCCAGGCAGGTTGTAAAGGGGCCGTATTCTTGACCACGTCGGCGCAAGGGTCCCATCATTGGTTCTTTAATCCTCCCGCTGCTCCTAACAGCCGTATTCTTGACCACGTCGGCGCAAGGGTTGGTCGGCGACATAGGCTGATCTTTGCGGCAGGCGGCCAAAGCGCAAATCAACAGGAAAAGCAGGAGTAACAGTGGGTGTTTCATAACAGCAGGATAAATAGTGAGCATTTTCTGGATACAAAGGTGGTGGCCACGGTGGAGGCACTGGTATTGATTTCTGCCGCAATCACATTTATGAAAATTGCATGTAAGGAATAGGGATAAAAATGACTATTTGTCCGGGCTATGTTCCGCTTACCTTTCCCCCATGAAAGCAATTGCTGTTTATTTACTGCTTGTTTTACAGCCCTGTTTATCCCAGGCCCAACGCGCCCAAACCGCCGAAATCCGCACGCTCCACGGCCAGCCCACCCTTTACGTCAACCAGCAACCGGAATTGCCTTTCCTGTACGCCCTCACCCACGTCACCGGCGGGCGTTGGTCCTGGGAAGAATTGCCAGCCCACAACCTGCGCCGGATGACCGAAGTCGGCATCCGCTTGTTTCAGGTGGATTTATGGTTGGAAGATCTTTGGAAAACCCATACCAGGCAACTCGATATGGCCCTGGCCCAGCGGCAGATTAGCGGGGTGCTGGATGCCTGCCCAGCAGGTGCCGTAGTGGTACGCCTCCACGTCAATGCCCCTTTTTGGTGGCACCAGGCCCACCCGAAAGAATGCGTCCGCTATGCCGATGGCCCAATCCAGGATTTACCCAGTGGCTTGCCGTTCAACTACGAAGACGGCGATGTCGTCCGCGCCAACCGGGCCAGCCTGGCTTCGGTGCTTTGGCGCGAAGAGGCGGGAGCCAGGCTGCGCGAGTTTTGCCGCCGCCTGGCCCAGACGCGGGAGGGTAAGGCAGTGATCGGGCTGCACATTTCCGGCGGGGTATATGGCGAATGGCATCCGTGGGGCTTTATCAAGCAGGAGCCGGACGTGAGCGGAGCCATGCAGGTCGCTTTTCGCAAGTGGTTGAAAGACAAATATAGTTCCGATAAAAATCTGCAAGCGGCCTGGGCGGACAGTCGCTTTACCCTGCTGGATGCGACGGTACCCGATAGCACCGAACGCCGCTGCTGTGCCGACGGTTTTTTCCGAGACCCGGCCCGCGAGCAACGGGTTATAGACTTTTACCGCTGTCAACAAGCCGTCATCGCCGACGACATCGAGTTTTTTTGCCGCATCGTGAAGCAACAATGGGGTCGGCCTTTACTCACCGGCGTGTTTTACGGCTATATGCAGTTTGGTCTGTGCCGACAGGTTATGAACGGACACCTCGAAGCACAACGCCTGTTGCAAAGCCCCTGGATCGACTATTTCGCCGGGCCGCCGAGCTATCACGAACCCAGCCGGAAAGCGGGCGGCTCGGGGCTGGAACGGGCGCCTATTCGCTCCATCCAATTGCACGGCAAAATGTGGTTCGACGAAATAGACAATGGCTACTTACAGGATAAGCGGGAACGCGATTTTGTCCGCTCCGGGCCGCTGGGCGATGCCGATTATTTGCCCGTTCTACAAAGAAGTATGTGGTTGCCATTGGTGCAAGGCTGTGGCGGGTGGCTCTACGATTTCGGCCCCCGACGCAACACGGGTTGGTGGGACAGCCCGTTGTATTTGGAGGAAATACGCCGCACCCTGCGCTATTTCCGAAAAACCTACGGCCAAGTTATAGAAACACCGGCGAGCCGCCCGATAGATGCCCTGGTGGTGTGGGACACAGAAAGTTTTTACGCGGTAAAAAACGTCAATACCAAAACTTGCGAAAAAGGATTGGATGCGGCCGCTGAAGCCCTCCAGCGCGTTGGGGTTGCTTTAGACCACATTTACCTTTTTGATTTGCAACAGATTGACTTGAATGCGTATAAAGCAGTGCTGTTCATGAATGCCTGGCAGCTATCGCCCGAACAACGCCGATTTATCCGCGATTCCGTGGCCCAAAACGGGCGCACCCTGATCTGGAATTATGGGGCTGGATACAGCGATGGTCGGCATATTGGCAAAGAGCTAGCCGAACAACTGACTGGAATAGAGCTGCAACCAGTAGAAATGACGACCAAGCCGGTTTGGATTATCCGATCCGACACGATTGAAAACCCGGAGCCGCTTGCCCCTTTACTGCTTGTTGCCGATCAAAATGCGGAACCCTTGGCTATTCTACAGCAAAATGGCAGCGTAGTGCTGGCCCGAAAAACCTACCCTACCCACAAGGTGGTGGTTGCCAGTGTACCTTTGCAGCGCAGCACCGTTTTTCGTAACCTGTTGCAAGGGGCTGGCTGTCGCCTATGGACAGAT
>JAYUXG010000392.1:0-9235 GCA_043753125.1 Saprospirales bacterium
CGGATGGCCTGGATTACGTAGTCTACCGCCGCGCCTTCCTTGCCTTTCACCCGGCCGAGTAAACCCTTGGCGGCCAGGAAACAGGTTTGCAGTGTGGCAAAATCGTCCTCGCAATGGGCCCAGGCCAGCCCGTAGGCTACCTCGGCATCGGTTTTGGCAAAAATGTGCGGCACCCCAAAACTGTCGCGGACGATGTCGATGGACGAGGGGTTAATCTGGCTAACACCAGCGTAAGAAAGGCCCAGCAAGGTGAGCAAAAGGCAGCAATGTCTAAACATGGCGCGAAGTTGACCATCAATGTCCACTTTTTACGCTCGAACTTCGATTCGCTCCGGCTACCTTTGCTTTTTTTAACGTAAAAATTTTAAAGAGATGAAAATCAGCACCCTTTTTATGGCCCTGCTCCTGGGCTTGACGGCGATGACCGCCTGCCAGAACGATGCCCCGCAAACAGCCGAGCCAACCACGGAAAAAGCGACCCAGCCAAACACTACGCTGCAAGGCGAGGCAGCGGAAGCACCCATGCCGCAACCGCAGCCAGGCACCATGGCGCAACCAAGCAACACCATGCCGGGCAACACCCAACCGCAGGTCGTGCCGCAAAGCCAGGTACCAGTCACCATAGTGGCACCCCCAACCGGTGCTGTCGCTGCTGGCATGAACCCGGCCCACGGCCAGCCGAATCACCGCTGCGACATCGCAGTAGGCGCGCCTTTGAACAGCAAGCCTGTGCCAAAACCCCAGTGAGTATGTACGGCTGACTTCCGAGTCTGTCGAAAGTGTCGTGTGTAAACATGAGTCATCCCGAATTTTGCTTGGGAAAGCCCTCGCCGTAGGCTCATAGGGTTAGTTGGAACGCGAATTGGGAGAGATTTGAAAAATGTGCGTGACGGCGCGGCATAATTGGAACGCGGATGACACGGATGACGCGGATTTGCACGGATCAAAAGAAAATCTGTGAAAATCCGCCCAATCCGGGTCATCCGCGTTCCTATTGTGTCCCGGTGGGCGACCCTATTGATTGTCAAAAAATTCGGGGTGACTCATGTTGTTTTGGGCGGATAGAAAATGGGTATTATAGATTGTTGCCCTCGTAGCGCGCACCTCCCCCGGCCTAAAGGCCACCCCCTCCAAAGGGGGATATCGAGCGCGACCACCGATCATGATGCCACCGTATATATGTCTGTTTTTTTGAGTAGCCAAGCGCGGAGCCTATCCCCCTTTTGGAGGGGGTGGCCGAAGGCCGGTACAGGCGTTCTACTCGTTCCGCAAAGATTTGATCGGATTGGCCAAAGCCGCTTTTACGCTTTGAAAACTGACCGTCAAAAACGCGATGCCGATGGCGGCTAAACCCGCCAGCACGAACATCCACCAGGAGATGTCAATGCGATAGGTGAAATCGGCCAGCCATTGGTCCATCGCCCAGTACGCAATAGGCGACGCGATGACGATGGCCACGACCACTAATTTCAGAAAATCGCGGGCCAGCAGGCCCGTAATACCCGCCACGCTGGCTCCCAGCACCTTGCGGATGCCGATCTCTTTGGTGCGCTGCTCGGCCATGAAACTGGCCAGTCCGAACAAGCCCAGGCAGGAGATTAAAATGGACAGTAGCGCAAAAAGGGCCGCGATCTTGCCAATCCGCTGTTCGGCCTGATACATTTCGGCAAACGACTCATCCAGGAAACGGTAGCTGAAGGGCTGGTCGGGGGCCAGTTGCTTCCATTGGCGTTCCAGCGCGGCGATAACGTTGGCAGTCTTGGCCCCTTGGTAACGAAAGATAGCCAAGCCCCGCGATTTGCCCAATTGGAAGCAGAGTGGGCCGATGTTGTCGCGCAGGCTGGCCCAATGGAAGTCCTTGACCACGCCGATGACATGTAGTTCGGTGAAATCCTCCGGCTTGGGCGCTTCCGTGATGTTGCCAGTGGGGACGTAGATTTTTTGTCCGAACGGTTCGTTGAAACCAAAGAGCTTGGCGGCGGCTTCGTTGAGCAATACCGCGCTGCTGTCGGTTGGTCGGGTGGGGTCGAAGGGGCGGCCTCCCGCCATTTCCATGCCGAGCGTTTGCAGATAGTCGTTGTCCACGCGCCAATACTGCATCCCGACGGAACTTTCCTTATCAAAGGCCCGCTTGCTGGAAAAGGTCTGGTCGCTGCGGTTGGACGGTACTGGCAAAAAGCCCGACACAGTGCCGCTTTGGATGGCGGGCTGACGCAGCATTTCTGTTTTGAAAGTATACACCTGATCGCCCATTACGTGAGCATCCTCCACGATAACTACCTGACTTTTGTCGAAGCCGACCTTTTTGCTTTGCATGAAACTCAACTGCCGGAACACCAGTAAAGTACTGACAATCAGCACCACCGAGACCGCAAACTGGAACACGACCAACGTGCTGCGCATGGTGGCGGTCTGGCCGGGGCGGTGCAGCTGACCTTTTAACGCCCGCACCGCCTGAAAAGCCGACAGGAAAAACGCCGGGTAGCTGCCCGCGATCATGCCCACCAATCCACTACCACCGACTAGTGCTGCCCAGAACAGCGGGCTGCCCCAGGGCATGGTCAGGTCGCGCTCGGTGAGATCGCGGTAGCCGGGCAGAGCCAGCGCGGCCAGCGCGATGCCTAGCAGCATGGCGAAGCCCGCGAGCAGCACGGATTCGGTGAGAAACTGGCCGACCAGTGCCGGGCGGCTACTGCCCAAGGCCTTGCGCACCCCCACCTCGCGCACCCGTCCGGCGGAGCGGGCGGTCGCCAGGTTCATGAAATTGATGCAGGCAATCAGCAAAATGAAGACGGCAATGGCACCGAACACCCAGACGTAGCGACTGTTGCCATTGGGCGAGAGCTCGGCGGTGAGGTCAGAATGCAGGTGAATGTCAGTGAGGTTTTGGAGGGTGTAACGGGCGTATTGACCAGTCTTGGCCATTTCCTCGGCGGTGGTGCCCAGCATTTCCTGCGTCGTGATGGCGATCTTGCGCTCGGACAGTTGGGTGAATTTCCGGGCGAAGGACGCCGGGTCGGTACCGGCCCGCAGCAACAGGTAAGTATTGAAGTTGTTGTTGGTCGCCCACAACGTCGGATCTTCTTTGACCTCCTTATTGCCGTTCATGGCCAGCAGCAGGTCGGCAGCGAAGTGGGACGCGGCGGGCATATCCTCATACACGGCGGTGACCTGCCAGTTTTGGCGGTTTTCCAGCACCAGCGTCTGCCCGACGGCCAGTTGCGGGGAGCCAAAATATTTTTCCGCCCGGCTGCGCGACATGGCCAGCGTATTGGGGCGGGTGAGGCAAGTTGCTGGGTCGCCCACCAGCACTTTCAAAGGGAAAAGGGCAAAGAACGAGCTGTCCACGGTCAGTACCTCCATTTCGCGGACGTTGGTCTGCCCGGCCCCGGCGCGTTTCACTAGATTACTGCCGTAATCGCGAAAGCGGCACCACGCCTCCACTTCCGGCAACTCCTCCCCCGCATCCGGCCCGATGACCGAACCGGAGACCGCCAATTGGTAGTGGTTGCCGCCAAATTTGATGTCCGCTACCGGGCGCACAATGCGCTCGGCCAACGGGTTCCAGCGGTCGTAGCTCAGTTCGTTGCCCACGAAAAGGGCGAGGAGCAGGCAAGCCGCGATGCCCAGGGCCAGCCCAAAGACGTTGAGGAAGGAATACAGGCGGCTTTTGGTGAGGTTGCGGAGGGCGATCTTTACGTAGTTGGTGAGCATGGATTGGCTACTGGTTGATTCGTTATTGGTTAATTGGTGATTAGTTGATCGTTTACATCAAAAGGAGGAGCTGTTGGTAAGAGTGTCATAGTCCGTGCCGAAATACAGACAGGCTGATTATCAATACCTTATAGAATAATCATCTATTATCCAGTGTTCACATTCGGACATATTTGTACGGAACTGGACGAGGTAACGCGGATTGCGCGGATGCTACGCCAGCGGATTGCGCGGATTTTTTTTAAATTGGAGGCCATAAAAAATCCGCGCAAATCCGTTTATTTCCGCCCAATCCGCGTTACCATGACAACAACCTATCACCACGCCCGCATCTTCACCGGCGACCGAGTGCTCCCACTAGCCAGCATGACTGTCGAAAACGGCCAAATCATCGCTGTAGATCCTGCCAACGGCATCCAGGAGAACACCGATTCTGTGGATATGCAGGGGCAAAGCATTGCTCCCGCCCTGATTGATCTACAGGTGTATGGTGGCCGGGGCAAATTGTTCAACAACGAGCCAACCGTGGAGACCATCCAACAGACTTGGGCCAGCGTCCGGGCAGGAGGCTGTTCGCACTTCCAGATTACGCTGTCGTGTTCGCCGCTGGAAACGATGTGGACGGCCATCGAAGTCTGCCGCGACTACTGGCAAAGGGGCGGTGAAGGTTTGTTGGGTTTGCACTTGGAAGGCCCGTACTTTAATGCAGAAAAGAGAGGCGCGCACCCATTGCAGCATATTCGCCAGCCCAATGTAAAAGAAGTAACCGAACTCATCGAACGCAGCCAAGGTGTAGTGCGCTACCTAACCCTCGCGCCCGAGCAATGCGATGATGCTTCGCTGGATTCGTTATTGCAAAGTGGTATTCATATCTCCGCCGGGCATTCCAATGCCACCTTTGCCGAAGCCCAGCGCGGCTTTGCCAAAGGCATTGGCCGGGTGACTCACCTGTTCAACGCCATGAGCGCGTTCCAGGGTCGCGCGCCGGGTCTCGTCGGGGCGATCTATGACTGGAAGCCGTGGACGAGTATCATTGCCGATGGTATTCACTGTGATTTCCAAAGCCTGAAGATCAGTAAGCAAATCCTGGGCGATAAACTCTTTCTTATTTCGGATGCGGTGACGGAAAGCCCCATCGGTAATTACCAGTTTCGTTTCGCAGGCGACCGCTACTTGGACGAGGTGGGGACGTTGGCAGGGTCGTCCCTCACGATGTGGCAAGCAGTGCAGAATGTGGTGCAACACTGCGGTATCGAACTGGAAGAAGCATTGCGTATGGCGAGTACTTATCCGGCAACAGTGGTGGGGGAGGGGCAGCGGTTGGGACGGATCGCGGCGGGGTATGCGGCGGCGTTGATTGGGTTTGATGGGGTGGAGGGGGAAGTGATATTGCTTTAAAATCGCACTACGTTTTTTGTCACCTACTCCGACTAATGATCACCTGTTTGCTGGAAAATTCTAACCATGTTCCATCCATCCTTGCTGCGTCGCACCGTCGAACTGGCCGCCCGCCTCTACGTCTTCCTGTTCATCAATATCTACGGATTGGCTAAAATGATGACCGGCCAGTTTTACCCGTGCGGACACCTGCCCGAAAAAATCGCCCGAACGCCACTCACCGAGGTGAGCGGGTTTGACCTGGCCTGGACATTTTTCGGCTACTCCCGCGCTTATGTATTGTTCATTGGTCTCTCGCAGGTCATCGGCGGTTCCTGTTGCTTTGGAACCGCACCAAGCTGCTAGGCGTAGCTATCCTGATCCCTATTTTGCTGAATATCATCGTGGTCGACTGGCGCTTTGCCATTCCCAGCGGGGCGATGTGGAGTGCAATGGTCTATCTTTTCCTGTTGTTGTTGATACTTTACTGGAACCGGGAAAAAGTGGTGGTTGCTTTTGAGGCCCTCACGGCTCGCCCGGCCACGCCCCTTCCTGACTGGAAGCAGCGGCTGTTGATGCTTGGGGCGGCTGGGGCGATGATGGGACTGTTATTTTTAGTGGAGCTGTTTTGGATTCGGCGGTTGGGGTAGTAAACGCAGGTTATTCTGTTATCGAACAAATTTGCCAATGCTTTTGAAATGCTGACCAGTCACCACCACCCAATGTAAACCATGTTGGAGATTTGCCACAGAAAGTGTAAATGGCCAGGACGAGGCATTTTGTTGCTCCAACACCATCCGTCCTAATGCATCAAAAACCTTAATATCATAGGTTCCTGCTAGGCCTGGCAAGTTGATTGTAAGCTCACTATTAGTAGGATTAGGCGTTAAATGCAAAATTTCTGACGGCAGGTACACTATCGAAGCAGCGGACACTTCCGAGATAACCGTCTGCACGGTATTGGTTTTAACCGGTAGATTAGCATCAAAGTAGATGAACGCGGTATTTTCGAAGCTGTCGCCCAGCACCAGATTGGACTTTGGTTTTACAGAAAATTCTACGAATCCATGGCTTTCCGGCTCATTGGAAATACTGTCAGGGAGGTAAATGGGGTCAAATTGGAACTCCACTATATTAGTTTCGCTTAAAACCATCCGGCAGCTGTGACTGGCAGATAAAAGGCGAATGCTGGCCGCATCCAGATTGGTTGAAAGCGTATCCCGAATGACGACTCGAACGGCCGGAAAATTGCCCGTATTTTGAAAACGCACCCGGTAATGCAAGTCTTTGCGCGCAGTCGCCTGGGCCAGACTGATACGTTCCCCCTCTGCTACTGCCTTGTCATTTGGATCAAACGATGCTACTACGGCCTGGGTCAATGTGTCGCGGTCGTTTGATGCCAGCAGATCGGGCATATCCAGGCACAGTATCGCAACAGACCGAAGTGTATCGCCAAACATAGCGGCGGAATCCACACCCACGAACACGCTAAAGCTTGCATTTTGAAAAGGTTGGAGCGTACCGAGATTCCAAATGAGTGTATCGCCCGAAACGGTAGGGGTAGGCAGCGTATCGTTAGGGGTATGTTTATACATCAGTTGCGGATCCAGCAGCAGTTTGAGCATCCCAGATTGAGGAACAGTGCCGGTATTCTGACAGCTGATAACCAGATGCTGCAAATAGCCCGGGCGCGGATCGCTACCACTATTGATATTGATCGCTACGTCGTCGTCGAAGTGCATCCCGAAATTACGGCTGTTTGCCGGGCCATCTATAACATAATAAGCGGGCAACAAATCATCCAGGCTGCCAAAAGGCTCAATGGTCAGGGTGTCGGGCAATGCATTTGCCGCAGGCAGGATGGAAAAATGCCCCTGTGCGTCCGTAGCGGCGATGGTGCCGCTACGTTTAAGCCATACGGGTACATTTGGTAGCGCAGCCTCGCCTGCATCGCGCAGCCCGTTGTTGTTTTGGTCATTGAAAACCAGACCGCGCACCGCGTTTTCGCTGAAATTAGTAAAGCGTAGTAGTCGGCCCGGTGGCATAGGCGGGCCAGGAACCGTCTGCAATGTGCCTTCAAAAACACGCATATAATACATACCTTCCGCAGAAGAACTAGAATATACCCGCTGATTCGGTGGAGCAGGAGAATACACTGCCGTCCAGTTTTCTCCATAATCATCACTGACATATCCCTGTCCATCCGGCGAATCTGCAAAAACTACGGCTATATGACGCCCCCAACCGCCCCATACATTGCCCCAGAATACATCCTCCACTTCTGGCAGCCCTGCACCACTTACTTGCCACGAGTCGCCATTATCTCTACTGGTAAATATTTTGCCACCCAGGGTACGCAGGATAACTACCGAATCAGTGGCGAAAAGGCGATGCGCGTAGCCCGCCCATGGGGGCGTCGTACCCGCACCCACCACCGTCCAGGTGAGGCCTGCATCATCGCTCCGCACGATATCTTGGTGGTTAAACATTTCATAAGTGACCGCAAAAATTCGCCCTTGCGAGACAACGGCATTTGCAATCGGGTATATGCTTTGACAAGATTGCGTATTTAAATCACAGATAGAAGGATAATCCGGGGTGCCATAACTGATATGCATGAGGTGGGTATCATCTACCCAAATACCCTTTGTACCTTGCGATAGCGCATCAGGCATTGTACTCCAGGTAGTACCGTTATTGGTGGAAACAAACAGAGAGTCATAGTTTAGAAAAGCTACTTTATTGTGGTATACGGCAAATGATCCCTCCCCTTGTTGCATTAGATACTCCCAGGATTGGCCTTCGTCGGTACTCCGAAAAAGGCTTTGGCTGGCCGAGTTACATAAGCGCACGCCATTTTCGAGCCGACAATAATCGTACGCATAATTATCAGGTAATCCGCGATTGGCATCCCACCACGTCTGGCCATTATTGCTCGATTCAAGCAGTCCCATATCGGTCCTGATGACCCATATAGGCCCATCTACCAGCCATTGCAGGATTGGACGAATGCCTTTGTAAGCCAGGGTCCAGGTAGCACCTGCATCAACAGAACGTATAAAATAACCGTCGAGGCCTTGAAACATCCCGGCATACAAAGTGCCATTCACATTGGTTATGCTCCATAAATTGCCTTGCAGATCGACCGGCATGGATACCAGATTCCAGGTAGCACCATGATCCACGGAACGATATATATTGCCATTGCCGATAAAGAAAACGGCATTTTGTAAATAATGTACTGCCGTCAGTTGGTAGGCGGGTGGAGGCGTGGGGAGCAAATACCACTGAATACCATTGGCTGAATGCCAAATCTGGCCGGGACGTACCATCCATAACTCCGTTCCAATATTCAACAGCCGGTTAATAGGCCTGGTATTGTCTGAAAATACCGTATCACTGATGCCTCCGGGCAGATAGCGGACGACCACCCCGCTAAAAAACGCCCGAAAAACAGTATCCTGCCGATAAGTAGAGGTTAAACTGGGCGTAGTTGCTACCAATAATGACCAGGTATTCCCATTATCAACGCTGCGATAAACTTTATCAACTGCATTCTCTTGCAGTATCCTTGTATAGAGATGGCTATCAATGGAGGTTATACTGGTAATCTGTCCGGTTGGAATATCCGTCAATTGCTCCCAATGGGCCGCTTGGTCCGTACTTCGAAAAAGGCCCAGATGATTGCCGTTAGCTACGAAAATAGCCCCGTTGTGCAAAGTGGCCACCGAAATATTAGACGTTGGCAAAGGCAGTGAGTCCCAGGCCTGGGCGTGAAGCTGGGAAAAAAGAGAAAACGAGCAGAACAGAATGAAAGATAAAAAAAATCGGTTAGACATCGGGAGTAAATTTTGGAACGAATGATATGCCTTTCAGTGCAAAAAAGGTGCCTGTTACCAACCATGCCTACAAAGGATTAATTGAAGTTATACCAAATGGAAGAAATGCGATATTAGTAAAACCACCACCGCCAATACCGATGGGAAAGCCATCCATTCTGCCAAAAACAAGGTGCAGCATGGGATGATGTTATACAAAAAATCCGCCGCTTCGTGGAGAATATTTTGGAAAGCCGGTAACTAATGCTAATGCCAGGTACTCGTCTTCATCACCCACAATAGCCAGCACAGCGCGGCACCGTAAA
>JAYUXG010000393.1:0-3802 GCA_043753125.1 Saprospirales bacterium
TGCCCGCACGCTCGAGCTGAACATGAAGATCGGCGATGTGGAGTTCCAGGGGGACGGGCGCAAATGCACCTTTTACTACACCGCTGACGGACGGGTGGATTTTCGGGAACTGATCCGGGGCTATGCCCGCGACTTCAAGGTCAAGATCGAGATGCGGCAGATCGGCGCACGCCAGGAATCGGCACGGTTGGGCGGTATCGGTAACTGTGGCCGCGAGCTGTGCTGCTCTACCTGGCTGACCGAATTCAAGAGCGTCAACACGGCGGCGGCCCGCTACCAGAACCTGGCCATTAACCAGACCAAACTGTCTGGCATGTGCGGCCGCCTCAAATGCTGCCTCAACTACGAACTGGATACCTACATTGACGCACTGGAAGATTTCCCCGATCGTGCCGAACGCATCAAGACCACCGCCGGACAGGCCGTGCTGGTCAAGACCGACGTGTTCAAGCGCCTGATGTTCTATATGTACACGGAGCAGCGGGGCAAGTTTTACGCCATCCACGTGGATCAAATCTGGGAAGCCCTCGACATGATCAAGCAGGGCAAAATGCCCGGCAGCCTGGAAGACATCATCGCTATGGCTCCGCAGCCGGAAATAGAGGAGAACGAAGAGGCACAACCGGATTTCGAGAACGTACACGACGTGATCCAGCTGCCTATGGAAAAACGGAAGAAAAAGAAAAAAGTCCAAAAAGGCCGTGACCGCTCGCTAAGTGCCGCAGCGGCACTGGAAAATACGCCGCCCCCTCCTACCCGTCCCGACCGGCCAGCACGCCCCGACCAGCCATCGGCCCGGCCTGACAACCGGCAGAATCGCCCGGATAGTCGGCCCCCACGCCCGGACAGACCAGCCCCTGACCAGATCAATCGCCCCGAATCTCGTCAAAATCCGCCCGCGACCAAAGCGCCAGACCGGGCAGCCGATGGAACAGACCGGCCCGAGGAACGCCGCGAACGGCCACCGCAGGGCAGGCCCGACAACCGCCCGCCCCACCCGGATAAATGGGAGCGGAGTACCCAACGCACCCCCCGCCCGGACCAGCGCGACCAGCCGAAATCGGAGGCGGGTGACGTGCCGCCAAAACCGGACCAGCCAGCGGACAACCGGCCAAACGACCGTTGGAACCGGCGCAATAACAAGGGTAAGGGGCCGAAGAAGGAATGAACTCCATTGGTTTTTTGGTTGTTTCCTGCTTATCTATCACATTTAAAAATGAGGTCTATGAACATTACATTGATGCTCCAAATTGAACATCCAGAAGACTTGACTTTGGTGGAACAATTGGCTCAAAGATTACACATAACCTATCATATTAAGAAAAAAAAAGGGAAAGGCATGATTTTCCCTAAATCTTCGCAATTGCAAGTGTTCGAGAAAATGGAGGCTTTGCGTATAAAGTTGCAAGCTGTACCTGTGCCGACAGATATAGACATTTCCCAATTGGCTAACGAGGTAAACATGGCATGATTTACTTCGATTCCGATGTTTGGGTACATTATTTTGTCTTACAAGACTCAGTAAAACAAGCTACTGCTGTTCAGCAGATAAAGAATGCCGCTGCACTGAATCAAGGAGCTGTTTCGGTGTTGATTTTGCAAGAAGTTTCTTTTGTAATGAGTAAACTCAAAGTATCCTTGCCAGACATCCTTCAGGCTATGATTTTTTTGAAAACATTTAATCCACATCCACTAACCCTTGAAAATTTTCAAAGAGCAGAGGTGCTTGCACAAGATATAGGTTTCCAAAACATCAACGATTGTGTACATACAGCAATCGCAGAAATCAATTGTACGGAGTTGGTCACCTTCAACCGCTCTGATTTCAAGAATATCCAACTATTTACCAGCTTGAAAATCACAATCTTGTAATAACCTCTTCCAAATATAAATTTAGTATATGCAATACGACGTCACCGTCATCGGCTCCGGGCCAGGAGGTTATGTGGCCGCCATCCGTTGCGCCCAATTGGGCTTCAAGACCGCCATCATCGAACGCTACCCGGTGCTGGGCGGCACTTGCCTGAATGTGGGCTGTATTCCTTCCAAGGCCCTGCTCGATTCTACGGAACACTACCACAACGCGCACGAGAAATTCAAGACGCACGGCATTGACCTGAAAGACTTGAAGGTGAATATGCCGCAGATGATCAAGCGGAAGAGCGAAGTGGTGCTGGACAACAACAAGGGTATCGAATTCCTGATGAAGAAGAACAAGATTGACGTGCTGCATGGCCACGCTTCTTTCGTGACTAAAAACCGCATCAAGATCGCCGCCGCCAACGACGTAGTGGACGAGATAGACACGGAGCGCGTCATCATTGCCACCGGTTCCAAACCCATTACCCCGGCCAACTTTAATTACGATAAAAAGCGGGTGATCACCAGCACAGAGGCCCTCAACATCGAAAAAGTGCCGGGCAGCATGGTCGTCATCGGCGGCGGCGCGATCGGTCTGGAACTGGGCAGCGTCTACGCCCGTCTCGGCACGGAGGTACACGTCGTGGAATACCTGGACCGCATCCTGTCCACGATGGATGGCGATTGCAGCCGGGAAATGACGAAAAGCCTGAAGGGCATTGGCATTCAGTTTCACCTGCGCCATGCCGTGACGGAGGTCGTGCCCGGCAAATCGAAGGTCAAAGTAGTGGCCAAAAGCCGCGACGACGAGTCCAAAACCCTGAACTGGGAGGTCGATTACTGTTTGATCGCCATCGGTCGCCGGCCCTACACGGACAATCTGGGCCTGGAGAACGTCGGCATCACCCCCGACGAGAAAGGCCGTATTCCGGTGAATGATCATTTAGAAACCACCGTGCCGGGCATCTACGCCATTGGCGACGTGATACAGGGCGCCATGCTGGCCCATAAGGCCGAGGAAGAGGGCGTCTTCGTGGCCGAAATAATGGCCGGCCAAAAGCCGCATATCCATTATAACCTGATCCCCGGCGTGGTCTACACCTGGCCCGAGGCCGCCTCGGTCGGCTACACCGAAGAGCAGTTGAAAGAAGCCGGCACGCCCTACAAACCCGGCAAATTTCCTTTCCGTGCCTTGGGCCGCGCCCGCGCCAGTATGGACCTGGAGGGCATGGCCAAGGTGCTGGCCCATAAGGATACCGACGAAATACTGGGCGTCCACATCGTCGGCGCCCGCGCGGCGGACCTGATCGCCGAAGGGGTGGCCCTGATGGAGTTCCGCGCTTCGGCGGAAGACGCGGCGCGCATGAGCCATGCACACCCGACGTATGCGGAGGCGTTTAAAGAGGCGGCGCTGGCGGCGACGGGGAATCGGGCGATACATAGCTGAGGAAGAAGGCAAATACTCTTGAGACATTTACCTTTGTAAAAAAATGCTCTATGTCCACGGCAACTATTCCACCAGTGAATTATGTGACCGACAGCCAAGGCGATCCTGTGTTTGTCCAACTGCCCATCCAAGAATGGACTTCTTTTGTGGAAGAATACCAGCGAATTTTCACCTTGCTCCAATTTAAGGCACGCTTGAAAAGTGCCTTGATGGAGATTCGGCAAATTCAAAAAGGAGAAAAAATAGCCACCCCCCTTAGTGACTTCCTGCATGAACTGTAAAAAATGGGCGTGACATCACGATCTTCTTGGTTTCCATTTATGATAAATCCGAACAAGCCAACATCTCCGAAAAGGAATTGCGCGATTTGATTGATGAAATCAACGCTGAGTTGGATAACAATGGTTCGTAAAGAAATCGGGTATCCGATTTGATTTGATAGGAATAAAGAAGGGCAAAAGTTTAGGTTTGTGGTGCGAACTACAAACAACTTCT
>JAYUXG010000394.1:0-9223 GCA_043753125.1 Saprospirales bacterium
TACTCCGAGGCTCCTGCCTCGGAGCAATATATCACGCAAGTAGGAGCCTTGGAATAACCAACCCCGGAGGCGGGAGTCTCCGGGTACAAACCAACCATCCGAGGCGGGAGCCTCGGAATACTATGCAGAAATTCCCCCTTCTCCAATCCACCGCCGTGCCGATGCCCAACGCCGATGTGGACACCGACCAGATCATCCCGGCGCGGTTCCTGAAAGCGACGACGCGCGAGGGTTTTGGTCTCAACCTCTTTTGCGATTGGCGATATCATGCTGATGGCCTACCGAAAGCGGATTTTATTTTAAACAATCCTAATTACCACGGCCAGATATTAGTGGCGGGCCACAATTTTGGTTGTGGCAGCAGTCGCGAACACGCCGCCTGGGCTTTAGCGGATTATGGTTTTAAAGTAGTCGTGTCTAGTTTTTTTGCCGATATTTTTCGGGGCAATGCGTTGAACAACGGCCTCCTGCCTGTGCAGGTGCCGGAAGATTTTTTACAGAAAGTATTTGCGGTATTAGCGGAAAATCCACAAGCGGAATTTCGGGTTAATCTGGAACAGCAAACTTTTGAATTAATGGGCAGCAATCTGACCACCACTTTTGACATTGACCCTTTCCGTAAAGTCTGCCTAATCAATGGCTATGATGATCTGGATTATTTGTTGAACCAACGAGCGGATATTGAGGCTTTTGAGAATAAAGTAAATGACTTTGTATTGGCATAGCACATGAACTATGACTGTTCACTATATGGTATGTGCCTAAGTTTTGTCATCCTGTCGGGAACTGTCCGCTCTAAGTGGTATGCCACGCTGTGGATGGTTCCCGACAGGATGACAAACGAAGGAACACTCCCATAAAAAATTAAACCCATGCACAAGAAAATAGCCGTACTACCCGGCGACGGTATCGGGCCGGAAGTAACCGCCCAGGCCCTGCGGGTGCTGCGTACAGTGGAGAGTCAGTTCGGATGTACTTTTGAGTACACTTTCGCGGACGTGGGGGCCATTGCCATCGAAAAGTATGGGGATCCACTACCGGAAACGACGTTGCAAGTCTGCCAGGAAGCGGACGCCATTCTGTTTGGAGCCATTGGCCACCCCAAATACGACAACGACCCCAGCGCTAAGGTGCGCCCGGAGCAGGGCTTGCTGCGGCTGCGCAAAAGTCTGGGCCTGTTTGCCAACATCCGCCCGGTGACCCTCTATCCTACCCTAGCGCACTTATCGCCTTTGAAAGCAGAGAAATTAGTGGGTGTGGATATGGTGATTTTTCGGGAACTGACTGGCGGCATTTACTTTGGCGAAAAGGGTAAAACCGAAGGTGGTGCCTATGATCACTGCACCTACACAGTGATGGAAATTGAGCGGATCGCCCATTTGGCTTTTGCAGCAGCAAAGAATCGTCGCCAGAAAGTGACGCTGGTAGACAAGGCTAACGTGTTGGAAACAAGCCGTTTATGGCGTTCGGTAGTACAGAAAATTTCGGCTGATTATCCAGATATCACGCTGGATTGGATGTACGTGGACAACGCGGCCATGCAACTCATCCAGAATCCGGCGCACTTCGACGTGCTGCTTACCGAGAATATGTTCGGCGACATTTTGTCCGACGAGGCCAGCGTTTTGCCCGGCTCCATGGGCCTGTTGCCTTCGGCCTCGGTGGGGGCCAAGACGGCGTTATTCGAGCCAATCCACGGCTCTTATCCGCAGGCGGCTGGTCAGGATATTGCTAATCCCGTCGCCGCTATTTTATCGGCGGCCATGCTGCTCGATTCCTTTCAATTGACCGAGGCGGCCGGTGCGGTGCGCGACGCGGTGCGGCAAGTGCTGGAAAGTGGAATTGGTACGGCGGATTTGCAGACGGCCACGGTGAAGCGTTGCTCAGAGGTGGGAAGCATCATTAATGATGAATTATCAATGATGAATGATAAATCCAGCAGCAGGGATAATCGAACAGTACTAATAAATTAGCGATTAAATCTAAGCTTAATTTACCCATTTTCATCCATGACGAGGTCACTAACGGAACACTCGTAACGGATAATTCATCATTAATAATTCATAATTATTTATGACCTATTACGACGATAATACCATAGTCTTCCTAAACGGCCAATGGCTGAAAGCCAAAGACGCGCAAACGAATCTGTACGTACAAGGTTTGCACTATGGTAACAGCGTATTCGAGGGCATCCGCTCGTACCAGACCCAAGCGGGCGACACGCAGATCTTCAAGGCCGAAGAACACTATGAGCGGCTGCACTATTCCGCCAGCAAGATGTTCATTACCCTACCCTACTCGGTAGAGGAATTGACGGAGATTTCTTATCAATTGCTGAAAAAGAACAGTTTGTCAAATGCGTATTTGCGTCCATTGGTCTTTACCGGGCCGAGTATGTCGTTGATCACGCCCGCTGAAAGCCACGTGTTTCTATGTGCCTGGCAGTGGGGCAAGTTGCTGGGCGACCAATTAGTACGACTGGTCACTTCCTCTTTCCAGCGGCCCAATCCGAAGTCGTGTTTTGTGGATACCAAAGTATCGGGACACTATATCAACTCTATATTGGCCGCCTCGGAAGCCAAGGCCAAAGGCTTTGATGAGGCCCTGTTACTCGATGCTGATGGCTACGTGGCGGAGGCACCCGGTGCCAACTTCTTCTTTGAAAAAGACGGCGTATTGTATACCCCGCCGCGCGGTAACATCCTGCCGGGCATTACCCGCGCTACCGTGATGCAACTTTGCCGACAAGCGGGTATTCGGGTGGAAGAACGCCTGTTCACCATAGACGAGGTCAAGGAGGGCGACGGGGCGTTTTTGGTCGGTACGGCCGCCGAAGTGACGGGCGTAGAATCGCTGGACGACTGGCGTTTTCAGCGGCCGTGGGCCAGCACTTTTGGGGCAGCGATGCAAGAAATGTACAGAAAACTGGTGCTGGATGAAGTCCTGCATGAAGCCTACCTGTAACGGCGGTTTCAGCCGCCGACGCACGGTTTAAAAAAAGGGTTAGAAAAAAGGGTGTAGCCATGAACGACTTTAATATTCTCGATAAACCAACAATCCATTCCACTATTGAAGCAAAATCAAAAGCGATTGGCTTCATCATGCCGTCTGACCTATTGATCGGATCTTTGTTAAAAACATTGATTACTTCCAAGCCAAAATCAAATATTTTAGAATTAGGCACTGGTGTTGGCTTGTCACTTTCTTGGATGATGGATGGGTTGGATCAAGAATCTAGCCTGACAACGGTTGACAATGACCCGGAACTAACCGAAATAGCCCGAAACTTATTTAGCACCGATAAAAGATTGGAGATTATTTGTGCGGATGGAGCAGTATGGATTGAAAACTACCAAGGAGTACAATTTGACCTGATTTTTGCGGATGCATGGCCAGGGAAATACAGCAACGTTACAGCAATCCTTGATCTAGTAAAGGTTGGCGGATTTTATGTAATTGACGATATGCTGGCCCAACCAAACTGGCCCGCAGGACACCAGGAAAACGTGGACCGACTAGTGGATTATCTGGAAAAACGGGAGGATTTTAACTTAACTAAAATGAATTGGTCAACTGGTATCATCATTATGACCAAAAAGCCCTGATGGCGACACCGTACCGGCGGGTTCAGCCGCCGATAAATATTAATTAACACAAGTATCAAGTATCGGCGGCTAAACCCGCCAGTACAATCCATTCGGCGGCTAAACCCGCCAGTACAGCCCATGAAAAAATACAGTTGGACCGTCACCCAGGATGAATCGCAGCCCGCCAGCCAGGCCATGCTCTACGGCACCGGCCTGACCGAGGCGGACCTGGCCAAGCCCTTCGTCGGCGTAGTCAGCAATTGGTACGAGGGCAATACCTGCAATATGCATCTGCGCCAACTGGCCGCCACGGTGAAAGAGGGCGTGAAAGAAGCCGGGCTGGTTGGGCTGGAATTTACCACCATCGGCATCAGCGACGGCATCGCCAATGGCACCGAGGGAATGCGTTACTCCTTGGTTTCCAGGGAGTTGATTGCCGACAGCATCGAAGCAGTGATGGGCGCGCACTACTACGACGGATTGATCGCCATACCCGGCTGCGACAAGAATATGCCCGGCGCGATCATGGCCATGATCCGGCTCAACCGGCCGAGTATCATGGTCTACGGCGGCACCATTGCCGCCGGAGAACATGATGGGAAGAAGTTGACGATTGTCAGTGCTTTTGAGGCGTTGGGGCAGAAATACGCCGGGACGATCACGCCTGAAGATTTTAAAGCAGTGATTAAAAATGCCTGTCCGGGCGCAGGGGCTTGTGGTGGCATGTACACCGCTAATACTATGTCGTCGGCTATTGAGGCACTAGGCTTATCACTGCCATACAGTTCTAGTAATCCCGCCGTGGGCGAAGCGAAACAACTCGAATGCGCCGCCGCTGGCCAAGCCATGCGGCATTTGCTAGAAATTGATCTAAAACCATTAGACATTCTTAGTAAAAAGTCATTTGAAAATGCGCTGCGAATCGTCACAGTATTAGGTGGTTCTACCAATGCCGTGCTACACTTGTTAGCCATTGCCCGCACCGCCCGCATCTCATTTACGCTAGAAGATGTGCAGCGCATCAGTGCCGACACGCCGGTGTTGGCCGATATGAAGCCTTATGGTCAATACCACATGGAAGACGTACACACCATTGGCGGCGTACCGGCGGTGATGAAGTATTTATTGAACGAAAAACTGCTGCACGGCGATTGCCTGACGGTGACTGGCCAGACCATTGCCCAAAACCTGGCGCAATTGCCGGGCTTGCCGGACGGCCAGACCATCATTGCCACGGTGCAAAAACCGCTGCAAGCCAAGGGCCATTTGCGCATTCTGTACGGCAACTTAGCGGAGCAGGGCAGCGTAGCCAAAATCACTGGCAACGAGGGCGAACGCTTCGAGGGGCCAGCGGTGGTTTTTAATAATGAGTTCGAGTGCATCGCCGGCATCCAGTCGGGGCGGGTGCAGCCGGGCCACGTCGTGGTCATCCGTTACGAAGGTCCCAAGGGTGCACCGGGAATGCCCGAAATGCTGAAACCCACCTCCGCCATCATGGGCAAGGGACTGGGCAACAGCGTGGCCCTCATCACCGACGGGCGTTTTTCGGGCGGCACCCACGGCTTCGTGGTGGGCCACATCACGCCGGAGGCCTTCGATGGTGGCTTGCTCGCGCTGCTGGAAGATGGCGACTCCATTGTCATTGATGCTCAACAACATACGATCAATGCGCTGTTGACCGATGCCGAGATTGAACGGCGACGGGCGACCTGGACACAACCTGATTTCAAAGTCAAAAACGGGGTTCTCTACAAATATGCAAAACAAGTCTCTTCTGCCAGCGACGGCTGTGTCACCGATGGTTGATACCGCTGCCCCACCCCGCTCTGCCCAGCCCGTGCCGGTTGAAATGTCCGGCTCGGCCATGCTGCTGTACGGCTTGATTGCCGAGGGCGTGGATTGTATCTTTGGCTATCCCGGTGGGGCCATCATGCCAATATATGATGCGCTGTACGACTTTCAGGATCGGCTGCACCACGTGTTGGTGCGCCACGAACAGGGAGCCATTCACGCCGCGCAGGGCTATGCCCGGGTGTCCGGGCGCACCGGCGTGGTGTTCGCCACCAGTGGTCCCGGTGCCACCAATCTGGTCACTGGCCTGGCCGATGCCATTATTGACAGCACGGCGGTGGTCTGCATCACGGGCCAGGTGTTTGCGCACTTACTGGGCACCGATGCTTTTCAGGAAATAGACGTGATCAACATCACCGCGCCAGTCACTAAATGGAATTGCCAGGTGACCGATGCGCGGGAGTTGCCGGAGGCATTGGCTAAGGCCTTTTATATTGCGCGCAGTGGTCGGCCCGGCCCGGTGCTGGTGGACATCACTAAAAATGCGCAGCTGCAATTGATGCAATATGCGGGCTATACCCCTTGTCGGCATTTGCGGAGCTACCGTCCGAAGCCTATCGTGCGCCCGGCCTACATCGCCGCCGCTGCGGAGTTGATCAATGCCGCCGAACGCCCGTTCATCATTTGGGGGCAGGGCGTTATTTTGGGTCGGGCCGAGCAGGAATTTAAAGAATTTGTAGAAAAAAGCGGTATTCCGGCCGCTTGGACGATTCTGGGAGCCAGTGCCTTGCCCACCGATCACCCGCAAAACGTGGGGATGCTGGGGATGCACGGCAACTACGGCCCCAACGTGCTGACCAACCAATGCGACGTGCTCATAGCCATTGGGATGCGCTTCGACGACCGCGTAACGGGCCGTTTGGACAAGTACGCCAAGCAAGCCAAAATCGTGCATCTGGACATTGACCCTTCAGAAATTGATAAAAACGTAAAGGCCACGGTAGCGGTCTGGGGCGACTGCAAAGAGACACTGCCCCTGCTGATGGAAGCCGTGCAAGCCCGCGACCGGGGTGCCTGGCGACAACGTTTTGCCGATTGTATGGAGGAAGAACAATCGATAGTTATTGACCCGGAACTAAATCCGACCACAGATGCCCTGACCATGGGCGAAGTAATAAAATACTTGAACGAACTGACTGGCGGCGACGCGATTATTGTGACCGATGTGGGGCAGCATCAAATGGTGGCAATCCGCTACGCGCAATTCAACACTTCGCTGAGCAACGTCACCTCCGGCGGATTGGGGACGATGGGCTTCGCCTTACCTGCCGCCATCGGGGCCAAGTTTGGCGCGCCGGAACGCACGGTGGTGGCCATCATCGGCGACGGCGGTTTCCAAATGACGCTCCAAGAACTGGCGGTGATCATGCAGGAAAAAACGGCGGTCAAAATCCTGATTTTAAACAACAACTTCCTCGGCATGGTACGCCAATGGCAGGAACTCTTCAATGAGCGCCGCTATTCTTTTGTGAATATGCACAACCCTGATTTTGTGGCCATTGCCAAGGGTTATGGCATCGCTGCGCAAAAAGTTTCTATACGCAAGCAATTAAAAAATGCTTTGCAAGCGATGCTGGATCACAATGGTGCTTATTTGTTGGAAGTCATAGTGGGTAAAGAGAATAATGTGTTCCCGATGGTGCCACAGGGGTGCGGAGTGGGGGAAATACGATTGAAATAGGTATGAGTTGTAAGTTATGAGTTATTGCCGACTTAGTGTACGCTACGTTTTGTCCTCCTGACGGGAACCGTCCGCTATACGTACTCTAAGTGCGTTCCGCGAGGTGGACGGTTCCCGTCAGGAGGACAAAACGTAGAGCGTTCCGCGACCATCACAACGAATCAACCAGTAAACCAATTATACCAGTCCACTACGCATGAAAAACGAATTCACCATCACCGTCTATACCGAAAATCAGGTGGGCCTGCTTGGGCGGATTGCCATGATCTTCACCCGCCGGAAAATCAGTATTCAGAGCCTGAACACCTCGCCTTCCGAATCGGAAGATATTTTCCGCTTCACTATTGTGATCAACGAGACGGAAGAGGTGGTGCGCAAACTCGTGCGTCAAATAGAAAAACAAGTGGAAGTATTAAAAGCTTACTTCCATACCAACGACGAGATCGTCTGGCAGGAAATGGCCCTTTATAAAGTCCCCACCGATGTAATTGCTGAAAAGGTAGTGGTCGAGCGGCTATTGCGCACCTATGGCGCCCGTGCGGTGGCCATTCGCAGCGACTACATCGTGTTTGAAGTGACCGGCCACCGCGAGGAGACCGATACTTTTATGGAAGTGCTGGAACCTTATGGTCTCATCGAATTTGTGCGCAGCGCACGGATTGCGATCATCAAGGGGAGCCACGATTTCCATGAGCGGCTGCGCGAATTCGAGGAAGCCGAACCCGGCGAAAGCGTCTCCACCAATGAATTCTTAGATCGGCAAGGAGAGGTGTTTTCGATGTAATCCTTTTGAGGATTTGAGGAGGCGAAGATTTGAGGATTTGAAAAAACGTTATGCTTTCATAAGATCAATTGTATGCGACAATTTTATTTTGAAAAGTTAGATGTGTGGCAAAAAGGCCGCATTTTAATTAAAGAGACCTACCAGATTTCGCAAAGATTTCCTGCCGAGGAAAAATTTGGAATGGTCCAACAAATACGACGTGCCTGTATTTCTATTAATTGCAACATAGCAGAAGGCACGAGTCGCCATTCTGGAAAAGATCAGGCAAGATTTACAGAAATTGCCTACGGAAGTCTGATGGAAGTGCTTAATCTATTAATTACTGCTTCCGATCTAAATTATTTGGAAGAAACCGTGATTAATGAAATTAGACCCTTGATAGAAGAAATCAGCAATAAACTAAATGCACTCAGAGAAGCACAATTAAAGCGCAATTAGCCTTTCAAATACTCAAATCTTCAAATCCTCAACTCTTCAAATCCTCAACTCTTCCACCCATGGCACAACTAAACTTTGGCGGCACCGTAGAAAATGTCGTCACCCGCGAAGAATTTCCCTTGGCTAAAGCCCAGGCCATCCTGCAAAAGGAGACGGTAGCCGTCATCGGCTATGGCGTACAAGGCCCCGGTCAAGCGCTCAACCAGCGCGATAATGGCATCAACGTGATCGTCGGTCAACGTAAAAATACCAAATCATGGAGTAAGGCCCTGGCCGATGGTTTTGTGTCCGGCGAGACGCTGTTCGAGATCGAAGAGGCGCTGGAACGCGGCACCATCATTTGTTATCTGCTCAGCGATGCCGCGCAAATCCAGCTCTGGCCAACGGTAAAGAAACACCTCACGCCAGGTAAGGCACTTTACTTTTCGCACGGTTTTGGCATCACTTACAGCCACCAGACCACCATTGTACCGCCCGCAGATGTGGATGTGTTCCTGGTGGCCCCCAAAGGCTCCGGCACCTCGTTGCGCCGGATGTTTCTGCAAGGCCGCGGCCTCAACAGTAGTTACGCGATCTTTCAGGATGCCACAGGCCGCGCTTTTGAGCGGGCGGCGGCGATGGGCATCGCCATCGGCAGCGGCTATTTGTTTGAAACGACTTTCAAAAAAGAGGTGTATTCTGACCTGACCGGCGAGCGCGGAACGCTAATGGGAGCCATTCAGGGCATTTTCGCCGCCCAGTACGAAGTGCTACGGGCCAAGGGCCACTCGCCTTCGGAGGCCTTCAACGAAACAGTGGAGGAGCTTACCCAATCGCTGATGCCATTGGTGGCTGAAAATGGCATGGACTGGATGTACGCCAATTGCTCCACCACCGCCC
>JAYUXG010000395.1:0-21427 GCA_043753125.1 Saprospirales bacterium
GTTCGGAAAAGGCATAGACCAGCGAGAACGTGATTTCGCTTTGGTGGAAACGCCGGAACATGGCTGGCCGCTTGAAATAGCCCAGTGCGTCGTTCATCCAGCCCATCATCCATTTTTGGTCGAAGCCCAGCCCACCGTCCTTGATAGCGTGGGTGATGCCGGGGAAAGCGGTGCTTTCCTCAGCAATGGTCTCTACGCCGGGAAAAGTCGTGTGCATCGCCTCGTTGAAGTCGCGGAGAAAACCGATGGCTTCCAGGTTTTCCCGTCCCCCGTAGATATTGGGAATCCACTCGCCCTCCTTGCGGGAAAAATCGTGGTGGAGGATGGAGGCCACCGCATCTACCCGCATCCCGTCAATATGGTATTTTTCGACCCAAAACAGGGCATTGCTGATCAAAAACGAGCGCACTTCGCTACGGCCATAGTCGAATACATAGCTGTTCCAATCGGGCTGAAAGCCCCGGCGCGGGTCGGCGTATTCGTATAAATGCGTTCCATCAAAAAAGTATAGCCCGTGGATGTCGCCCGGAAAGTGCGAAGGCACCCAGTCCAGCAGCACCCCGATGTCGGCCTGGTGAAAAGCATCGATCAAATACATAAGGTCTTCCGGCGAGCCAAAGCGGCCACTAGGCGCGAAATAGCCAGTGATTTGGTAGCCCCACGACGGAAAAAACGGGTGTTCCATCACCGGCATGAGTTCCACGTGGGTGAATCCCATCTGCTTCACGTAGGGTACTAGTTCGTCGGCCAGTTCGCGGTAGTTGAGCGAGCGGTTGCCGTCCTCGATCAGTTTTTTCCAGGAGCCGATGTGCACCTCATACACCGACCACGGTTTTGGCTGACCACTGCGGGCGCGGCGTTGTTCAATCCAGGCATCGTCCTGCCACTCGTGTTGGGTGTCCCACACAACAGAGGCCGTCCCGGGGGGTGTTTCACAGCGCAGCCCAAATGGGTCGGCCTTGTCGAGGTGAATGCCAGTTGGGGTGTCAATGCGGTATTTATAAGTAGTGCCTTTGGCCAGGCCGGGAATAAATCCCTCCCAGATGCCACTGCTATCCCAACGGGGCAACAGGGGGTGGCTGGTCGGGTTCCAACCGTTGAAATCGCCAGTGACCGCGACGCGTTTGGCGTTGGGTGCCCAGACGGTAAAGCACACCCCATACTCGCCCTTCACTTCCACCAAGTGGCTGCCCATTTTATGGTGCAACTGATTGTGTTTGCCCGTTTGAAAGAGGGAAATGTCGAAATCGGTCAGCAGGGAAAAAGGTTGGACGGTCATGGCAGACTACGGTAGACGGTGGACAGTGGACGGCCTACGGTGGACGGCGTAGCGTACGCTGCGCCGTCCACCGTAGGCTGTCTACCGTAAAGCGTGAAGGTAAAAGAAAGCGCGAAGTCGAAGCTATGTAAATTGCTTGGCACAATTTTGGCTAATCCCGGCTTGCCTCCCTTTTCCGTAGTCCAACCAAAAGTAATCCGCATGAATGGTCATGATGTAGCCGCCATCTTCCAGAAATTTCCACTGTTTGCCAACCTTTTGCCGGAGGATGTACAGCGCTTGGCCCACATGGCCGAACCCAAGACGGCTTCCCACCACTCGTTTATTTACTTGGCCGACGAGCCCAGCGACCACGTTTATTTACAATATAGTGGTGCGGTAAAGATTGGTATTTACTCCGCCGACGGTCGTGAAGTCATCAAAAGCATCCAGCACCCGTACACCGTGTTTGGCGAATTGGGCCTCACCGGCGAGCCGTGCCGCACCGAGTTTGCCTGCGCTATGAGCCTGGATGTGGACTACTTTGCCATCCGGGCCGATGACTTTCGCTATTTGATGCAGCAAAACTACCGCCTCGCACAGTCCATGCTGCTTTATATGAGCGAACGTTTGCGCCGGGCCGAGCGGCATTGGGAATCGCTCATTTTGAAAGATGTGCGTACCCGCATCGTTGAGTTTCTGAAAGAGAGTGCCGGGGCACGGGGTCGGCAGGTCGGCTATGAAACCTTAGTCAAGCACGGCCTTACCCAACAGGACATTGCCAATCTGGTGGGGGCCAGTCGCCAAACGGTGACCGCCATCCTGAATGAGCTGCGCAAGTCCAATTTGATTCATTTCAATCGCAACACGATCTTGATTCGGGACTTGGAGAAACTAAACTGAGCAATGACAAAATGATTTTTAGCGATAGCTGCCTAATGGTAGCCATTGCTTTCTTTTTGCAACGGACCATTTTTTACCAAAAAAAACACGGCGTTTCGACAAAGGCGAACACATTTGCGGGCCAAGCCCGTGTACCGTTGGAATAGAGCGAAGGCTTTTTGTACGGCCCCGTCGCTGGATTTTCACACCCTCGAATACCTGCTGTTCGGCCTCAACGGTTCCAAGCAAGTGTCTGACTTTATACCCCGCCAGTTTGAATATTTGCTGGCTTGCGGCCAAGTGCTGCGCGAAAACACCGATCAACTATACAATGGCTGGAAAGTGACGGAAGGCAATTTCGCCCGGCATCTTTTGCAGACTGGCCATACTGACTTTCTGCACGATGGGCGGACACGCAACCTGACCGAAGCCATTCTTTGGCATGGCGGCGAGGGGGAAGCGGCAATGACGAAGTTTACAGAATTGAGTAAGGCCGATCGGGAAGCATTGCTGGCGTTTTTGAACTCGCTTTAAGCACGGGGTAGAAAATAAGTTGAGAATGTTTTAGAAGGGTCCGGTTGCCCAAATCGCTCTGCACCCATCCGAGGTCGTACGTTTGTAGAAAAAGCAAAACGGGCCACTTCGTCACTATGACGAAGTAGCCCGTTTTGCTTTTGCGTAGGCTAAGACGTTGCATACAACGTCTCTATCCGTTGATTTTCAATATTTTGATTTCCACCCGCTGGTTGGCGCGGCGACCTTCCGGCGTGGTGTTCTGCTGAATCGGATTCTTTTTGCCGTACCCTTTGTACTGTAAACGCTCGGCATCAATCCCTTGGCTAACCAGCCAGTCTGTAACAGACTTAGCGCGGTTCATGGAGAGATCATTGGCAAATTGCTCCGTGGGGTTGTTGTTCGTATGACCCCCCACCTCTACATACACGTCGGCATTGTTTTGCAAAAAGGTGAGCAAGTCTTTTAGCGAATTCACGCTCTCTGGTTTCAGGTCGTACTTATTAGCTTCAAAATATACCTTCTCCAAACGGATGATGTCACCAGCCTTCAGTTTATTCCGTTCGAACTTCTTGGGTTCCAACGGCGGTACAGGGGGTGGGGTCGTGGTATTGACCACTTTTGTTTTGGTATTGATGGCAGCCACCCTGGTCGGAGGCTGGGGCTTTGGTCCCTTTTCCGCCAGCTTTTCGGTTGGCATTTTCTCAGGGGCACACATAATGGGCTTGATAGCCGAAGCATTGTCAATAAGGATATTGCCGTTGTAGGGGAACAACAGTGGCGTTTTGTAATATGCTTCCAGCATGATATAGCTCCAAGAACCTTTTTTGGGACTTAACCGGCAGACCGTGGTCAGCCAACGCGTATTTTGCACAATGGAGGTCTCAAAAAGCGGCTCTCCTTTTTCGCAAGGGCTATTGCCTCCCCAAACAATCAGCCGGGCCGGCGTGGCATAACTCGCCGCCGTGGTGGAAGTCTTGGTAGCACTCATATACTCTATAGAACGGCACAGGTCAATGCTGAATTCGTAGCACTGGTTAATCTCTATCGGACGGCTGATCCGCTGACCGACCATTTCCCAAGTCTCGTTGTCGCGGACGACCAAGCCGAGATAAGATTGACCATTGCTGGGGGCCAATGTCACCCCAAACTGGCCTGGTTGTACATCGGGCGGGGTTTCGCTGGCTGGTCCACAATTGGTCCAGCCGTTGGGCTGTAGCCCGGAACGGGGCAGGCCTTCGAAGGAAGAATTGACGAAAAGAATGGGCGCATCTTTTTGGGCAACGGCCAACAAAGGCATGGCCAACAAAAAGGCTACGTATTTAATTTTGTTATGTAAAGACATGGTAAGTTGTTTTAATCAACGTTGGAAGAGACATGGTGCAAAGCGTATGCCATTCGTAGCAGGGCAGTTTCCAGCAAAAGTCTCTTTTGCGTTAAATGTGGGCTACTAACGTCCGAAGTTTGAGTTTTCATGTCCTTTGACAAAGTTTTGACGATTAAGGGAGGGTTTTTGCCCGTCAACGGCGATCATGTTACAATAAACAGGAGCTATCCCAAACGTTTGGGATAGCTCCTGGTCACTATATAGCAAATTTGCTGATTGGCGACAGCAAGTTATTTAAAGGCATCCAGTCCGGTCACATCCATCCCGGTGATGAGCAAATGGATGTCGTGGGTACCCTCGTAGGTAAGCACGGTCTCGAGGTTCATCATGTGGCGCATGATGGGATACTCGTTGGTGATGCCCATACCGCCGTGGATTTGGCGGGCTTCGCGAGCGATGGTCAGGGCCATGTGTACGTTGTTTCGCTTGGCCATCGAAACTTGCGCGGCGGTCATTTTGCCCTCATTGGCGAGGGTGCCAAGCCGCCAGGCCAGCAGCTGGGCCTTGGTAATCTCCGTGATCATCTCGGCCAGCTTCTTCTGGGTGAGCTGGAAAGCACCAATGGGTTTGCCAAACTGTTCGCGTTCTTTGGAGTAGCGCAGGGCGGAGTCGTAGCAGTCCAGTGCCGCGCCAATGGCTCCCCAGGCAATACCATACCGGGCCTTGGTGAGGCAGGTCAATGGACCTTTGAGACCCACCACGCCGGGCAGGGTGTTTTTCTTGGGCACCCGCACATCTTCGAACACCAGTTCACCGGTGATACTGGCGCGCAGCGACCACTTACCGTGTATTTCCGGAGCGGTAAAGCCCGGCATTCCTTTCTCAACAATCACGCCGCGAATCTTGCCTTCCGGGTCTTTGGCCCAGACCACCGCAATATCGGCCACCGGCGAATTGGTGATCCACATCTTGGCACCGTTCAAGATCCAATGGTCGCCGTCATCTTGCAGATTGGTGGTCATGGCGTTGGGATTGGAACCCGCATCGGGTTCGGTAAGGCCAAAGCAGCCAATCATCTCACCACTGGCCAGTTTGGGCAGGTAGTAGCGGCGGTGTTCTTCCGAGCCAAACTTATAGATCGGATACATGACCAGTGAGCCTTGCACAGAGGCCATTGAGCGGATACCAGAGTCGCCGCGCTCAAGCTCCTGCATGATGATTCCGTAAGCAATCTCGTCCATCCCGCCGCCGCCATATTCGGCGGGAAGCGATGGGCCGAACGCACCAATCTCGGCCAAGCCTTTGAACAGGTGGGTGGGGCATTTCGCCCGGTCGGAATAGTCTTCGATGATGGGGCTGACCTCGTTTTTCACCCATTGGCGCACGGCATCGCGGGCCAGCAGGTGTTCGGAGGTGAGCAGGTCGTCCACGCCGTAGTAGTCGTGGTGCTGATAGCGGTCTTCGCGGGCAGTGCGGGGGGCGTGGGCGGTGGTTACGCCGTTTCCGGATTCGGACATTTTTTCCCTCTATTTTGGTTAGGTAAAATTTAATGCAAAAGTAAACAAAATTTTGGCTGACCAAGTTGGAGGACTCACACTTTACCTATTTTTACAAAATATAATTTCATAATCGCAAATCTTTCATCCTTTAAAACGAAGATGGTTTGGGAGATAAGTTACCAAGCCCAATCTTCCAAGTCTTCCAGCGGAGCGGGTTTGATGGTCCGTTTGGTAAAGATGCGTTGTTGCTGGCGTTCCAAGACAAGCCGTGCCAAACCCAAAGCGGGCATTTCGGGCGCAGTCGGGTGTAAAGCCTGATTGATTTTTGGTTCCAGCACATCCAGGCGGTAGAGCAGGCTCAGCAGGTACTCGGGCTGGCGTTCGAGCAGCTCGGCAATTCGCCCGGTAAGCAGGGTCAAGAGCGCTTCCTCATTGGCTGGCGGGGGCGTATTTTCCAGTTCAAACGGGCCGCGCAGGAGATCGGAGGTTTGTTGCAGCGTGTCGTCGGTCATGGAGCAAAAATACGGCGGTTTGGAAACGGTGGTTGGAAACGCTGCAACTTTTACCTTTTGAAAGTACATCATTGCCCTACCTTTACGCTCCCAAATTAAAGGCAGAGAGTAGAAAACCTCTGGAGTATCTATCTTTTGGAATCAAACCTCCCCGGCCACTTCCGGTCACGAACCAACCAATCCGTCCACCACACATCCGTATAATATGAAATTTGCGACCAAAGTAATCCACGCGGGCATTGAGCCTGATCCTTCGACCGGGGCGGTAATGACCCCGATCTATCAGACCTCCACTTACGCGCAATCGGCCCCCGGTGAGCACCAAGGCTACGAATATGCCCGCACTCAAAATCCAACCCGCACCGTGCTGGAACGCAACCTGGCCGCGCTCGAAAACGGGACGGACGCTATTTGCTTCGGGTCCGGCTTAGCCGCCCAGGATGCGGTGCTGAAATTGCTGGCCTCTGGCGATGAAGTGCTGGCCGTCAATGATTTATATGGTGGCAGCTACCGCCAGATGGTGCGGGTGTACGGTGCCTGGGGCCTGAAAAGTCGCTTTGTCGATATGTACACTGCCTCGAACGTGGAGCGCGAAATCGGGCCAGCCACCAAACTAATCTGGATCGAAACGCCGACTAATCCCATGCTGAATGTGGTGGACATCGCGGCGGTCTGCGCCATTGCCCGGCAGCACGGCATCCTGACCTGCGTGGACAACACTTTTGCCTCGCCTTATTTGCAAAATCCGCTTGATTTGGGGGCAGACATTGTGCTGCACTCGGCGACCAAATACTTGGGCGGCCACTCCGATGTGGTACACGGCTGCCTGATCGTGAAAGATGCCGAGCTGGGCCAACGCCTGCATTTTCTGCAAAATGCCATCGGTGCCGTGCCTGGTCCGCAAGATTGCTTTCTTATTTTGCGCGGCATCAAGACGTTGCACCTGCGTGTGGAAAGGGCTTGCCAAAACGCGGAAAAGATTGCCCGCTATCTGGCGGCGCACCCCAAAGTAGCCAAGGTCTTTTGGCCAGGCTTTGAAGATCATCCCAACCACGTCATTGCCAAAAAGCAGATGCGGATGTTCGGCGGCATGGTCTCTTTCGATCTGGTGGATAACACCTTGGAAGCGGCCACGCGAATCATGAGTGCTACGCAATTGTTTACCTTGGCTGAGTCGCTCGGCGGTGTAGAGTCGCTCATCGGCCACCCGGCCAGCATGACCCACGCCAGCATTCCCCGCGAGGCGCGCCTGCGGGTGGGCCTGACCGATTCGCTCATCCGCCTGAGCGTCGGCGTAGAAGACGCGGACGATCTGATCGAAGATTTGGAAATGGCATTGGCCGGTGGCCAGGAGAAAGGGTTGAAAGTGATGGAGCGGGATTTGGAAAGGGTTTAAAAAAGGGGTTTGAGACAAAGTTGAGACAAAAAGGGTGGAGGAGTTGAGAACAAAAGGTGGAGACTAATGATTCCCCCTTGCCTAAACCACTTTTTTAACAAAGTCAGCAGGCAATGTATTGGTAATCAAATAACTAAACCCCTCTAAACGAACCACATTAAATCATGGCCTGGCAACATACTGCCCCCTATTTTTACTGGCAAGCCCTGCACCATGCCCGCAATCGGAACCATTTTAAACAAATGGCAGCCTATTTTGAGCAATGGAAAGCGGCTTTGCAGCCGGGCCGTACCTCGGTAGCAGACGAGCGCGCGTGGATTACTTTTCCTGCACTGGACTACTTGCATGATTGGCTGCGCCCCAACCATCGCGTGTTTGAGTATGGTGGCGGGGGTTCCACGTTGTTTTTTTGCAAAAGAGCGGGCTTTGTGGCCACAGTAGAACACGACGGCACATGGTTCGACATCCTGACGCAAAAGATAAAAGAGAAGAGCTACCTGCACTGGGAAGGGGCCTTTATCCCCGGCGAAGCGGTTACGGATGGATCGTCGCCCCGCCCTGCCGACCCGGATGCTTTTCGCAGCGGTGGAAAGCCTTTTAAGAATCTATCGTTTGAAAAGTACGCCAAAGCCATTACCCGTTATCCACTGGCTTCCTTCGATCTGGTGCTGGTGGATGGCCGGGCGCGACCTTCGTGCATTCAGCAGGCCTTGCCCCATCTGAAAGTAGGAGGGTTGCTGGTGGTGGACAATGCGGATCGCGCTTATTATACTGCTGCTTTTCAGGAAGTATTGGCCAAGGATTTCAAGGTCATCCTGAATCAGTATTATCCGATTCCGTACATTCCTTATTTCATCATCACCATGATTTTTGAAAAGCGTTAGTCTATGTGGCGATCGGTCAAAGACTTTTTGATTTCCCTGCTTGATTATGTCCGCCACCGGAAATCCTACGCCCAAGATGGCGAGGACGTGGTGTTGGCCTCTTTTTTTGAGGGCCAGAAAAATTATCACGGTTTTTTTGTGGACATTGGGGCGCACCACCCGGTACGTTTTTCCAATACCTGGATGTTGTACCGGCAAGGCTGGCGCGGCATCAACATAGACCCGACGCCGGGTAGTATGCGTCGGTTTCGCTGGTTGCGTCCACGTGACCTGAACCTAGAGATCGGGGTGGGCGCAACGGCCTCCGCACTGACCTTTTACTGCTTCGATGAGCCAGCCCTTAATACCTTCGACCCGGCACTTGCCCGGAAAAGAAATACTGGTCGGCCTTATCGCATCGTCCAAGAGGTGCAGATTCCAATACAGCCACTCAGCACCATTCTGAATCAGCATTTGTCACCTAATCAGCACATTGATTTTTTCACGATTGATGTAGAAGGCTTAGATTTGGAGGTCCTACGATCAAACGACTGGACGCGCTATGCGCCCAGTTTCGTTTTAGTAGAGGACACCGATTTCCAGCCTGAGCGTGCCAGCGATTCCGAGATGTACCGATTTTTAAAAGAGCAGGGGTACAACATAGTGGCAATTTTAAGGCGGACGATTATTTACCAGCTGAACATTTAACCGATTGCCTTAGATAACTCCACACCATGACGCTCAAAAACTACCCAATGCCCTGCCTGCGGACCCTCGCTGTATTTCTCCTGCTGGTTTTAGGAGTAACGAATGCGGTCTTTGCCCAAAAAGACACCGAGTTCTGGTTTGTCGCCCCGGAGATTTCCCAAGGCACCCTCCATTACGACCGCCCGGTGGCCTTCCGCTTTTCCACTTACGGCCATCCGGCGACCATCACGGTTTCACAACCCGCCAACCCTGCCTTCCCAGTGCAAATCATCACCGTAGGTGCCAACGGCAGCGGCATATTACAGTTTCCACCGTACTACGACTTTGTAGAAAATACGCCCGCCAATACCATCCTCAATAAGGGCTTTCTGATCAAATCCACCACCCCGATCACTGCTTATTATGAGGTGATCGGTGAGTCCCTCGCCAACCCCGGCCTGTTTTCCCTGAAAGGCAAAAATGCGTTGGGGCTAAAATTCTACGTACCCTTCCAAACCCTGCTCCGTAATTCCGATGCGTATTTCCCGGTGCCATACGCATCCTTCGACATCGTAGCCACCTTGGACAATACGCTGGTGACGATCACGCCGACCAAGGCGATTCTCGGCCACGCGGCGAACGTCCCTTTTTCCATTGTCCTGAACCGTGGCCAGACTTACTCGGCGGAAGCGACGAGCCAAGCCGCTTATGAACACCCCACTGGCTCCAAGGTGTTGGCGGACAAGCCAATTGCCATTACTATCAAAGACGACCTGCTGGATGGCGGGGAATTTTTCGGCGGCTTTTGCCGGGATATGATGGGTGATCAAATTGTCCCGGTCGAGAGAACAGGCACTAGATATGTGCTGCAAAAAGGACTTTTGAACGGTGGGGAAGCCGCCTTCATCACCGCAACTGCCGATGGCACCGCCGTTTCTTTCGACGGGGTGCCAGTTGCCCTCTTGGATGCGGGCGACTCGTGGAGGCTTGATGTATCCAGTCGCCACTTTTTGCAATCCAGCGCACCGATCTACGTATGGCAAATGACCGGCAACACTTGTGAAGTAGCGGGCGAAATACTCCCGGCCCTGGATTGCAGCGGCTCCAACGCCGTGCGCTTTGTCCGCACCATTAACGATGTTTTTCACCTTTTTCTGGTGACCCAGAGTGGTAATCAAGGCGGGTTTTCGCTGAATGGCAGTACCACGCATATTCAAGCCGCCGGTTTTCAAGTGGTACCCGGTTCCAATGGCGAGTTTGTCGCGGCGACCATCGAGTTCTCCAATACAATTATACCCACCGGGCAATCGTCCATCGTCGAAAACAGCTTGGGAGTGTTCCAAATGGGCTTTTTAAATGGCGGCCCCGTGGGCAACGGTAGCCGATTTGGCTTCTTTTCCGATTTTGGTGGTCAAATAAAGTTGGAAGATACTATTACGTTTTGCCCAGGCGACACTGCGCGTCTGTATGGCTTAGTCCTCAGTAAGCCTGGTTTCTATCAGCAAACTCTAGTCGGCCCGCAAGGTTGTGATACTTTGATTGAAGTCACGGCATTGTTGTCCACGATGGACACTACCTTTCTAAATGTTGCCACTTGCGAGGCAACACAAGTCGGCGTTTCTCAGCAAATCTTGACGAATGTTGCCGGTTGCGATAGCACCATTATTACTACGGCATTTTTAATGATCCAACCTACTCTAGTTGATACCCTTTTGCTTTGTCCTGGCGAATCCATTATCATCAACGGCACAGCCTATGCTCAGCCCAGCGTAGTGCTGGACACGCTGACTGGCCCCAATAGCTGCGATACTTTGGCCACCCATTACCTTATGTTGGGGAGCAATCCAATTTCGCACCGGACTATTTCCCTTTGCCCTGGCGATATGGTAGTGATTAATGGCACGACTTATACGGAGGCAGACACAACCATTTTTTACAGTACTCCAGCGAGTATTGGTTGCGACACCTTGGTGGATGTCCTGCTACAATACTCTCCGCAGCCCCTTGGCATTACCAAAAGGATCGTCTTCTGCCCCGAAGGGTTTGTTACGATTGATGGAGTACGATACGAACAGCCCGATACGATCATGGGTACCCTACCAGCGGTGGGGTGCGACACCGTGGTGACGTATGTATTGCAATTGGCACAACCGCTGCATACCTACATTGGTAGGGATACCACGATCCATCTCGGCGATAGTCTGCCATTCTCGGCCCTCGTTTCCGAGCCGGGCCGGGTGGTGCAGTACACTTGGAGGCCGTCGATTGGGGTTACTTGCGATAGTTGTCCCTTCACTTTTGCCCATCCAGTCGCGTCCACCAGATTCACTTTGTATGTGGTGGACAGTAGCGGTTGCATCAGCAACGACAGTCGTCTGGTAGTTGTAGAGAAGTCTGTCGTCTTTATACCCAACGTTTTTGCGCCACATACCGATAATGAAAATGGACACTTTACGCTGTATGCCGGGGCTGGTGTGGAAGAGGTGGAATTGATGCAGGTCTATGATCGCTGGGGATCGCTGGTGTTTGAGGGTCAGCACTTTGCGCCCTCCGATGGCCGACTGGGTTGGGACGGAAAAGTAGATGGCCAATGGGCGTCCGCAGGCGTTTATGCTTATTGGATAAAGGCTCGGCTGCGAGATGGTAGTTCCGAGGTATTCAAAGGAGATATTACGCTGATTAGGTGAGCATAAAGCTGATGCTTGGTCAATAGGGGTGAATAAGTCAGTTTTCTTACCAACATCCATCATTACGCAACCTCACTTTAAACAAGTATCTGCCTTAGCGGGCCTAACCTTGACGCTAAGTGTTTCACTGGTCGCCCAATACTAATCGGCGATGTCACTTTGATTCACTAATTCTTTTTTCAAAAGCCCCTTTCACAATTGCCAAAGCCTCCCCATACACTGCCGCGTTGCCCGCCAAAATTTCCTGCTTACCCATAAAGTCTGTGCCGCCGCTGAAATCCGTGACTTGGCCACCGGCCTCGCGTACCAGCACGGCACCACCGGCTACATCCCAGGCGTTGAGGCCATATTCATAAAACACATCGAAATGGCCGCAGGCCACGTAGGCCAGATCCAAGGCCGCTGAGCCGAAGCGACGCAGCCCCCGGCACTGCCGCATGAACTGGTTGAAAGCTGCCGACCAAGCCGCCTCGCGGGCGAAATCATGGTACGGAAATCCCGTCGATATTAAGCACTGACCCAGCGTGGTTCGCTGGCTCACGTGGATGCGAACACCATCGCGCCAAGCCCCGCCCCCTTGCCAGGCATAGAACAATTGATCATTGGGTACATGGTATACCACCCCCAACACCAGATCATTGCCCGCTTTCAGGCCAATACTGATTGAAAAGTGCGGCAGTCCGTGTAGGAAATTGGTCGTTCCGTCCAATGGATCGATAATCCATTGCAATTCAGCATCTTGCTGGGCCACAGTGGCTTCCTCGGTCAGGAATCCGGCACTGGGCAACAGCTTGGCCAGTTGCTCTACTAGCATTTCCTCGGCGTGGCGATCCACGTAGCTGACCAAGCTGTTCATGGCTTTTTCCTCGATCTGGCCCGGCTGTACTTGGCCGAGCTCTGCTCGAAGGAAGATGGCGGTGTCCCGACAGGCGCGGTTAACTTGGTGGGTAAGGTGTTCCCAGTTGGACATAGGATGGTAGAGTTAAGGTTTAGAAAAGGGTTTCTAAAATCGTTCCACGCCCGGCACTTCCAACACCAGATCAGGGCCAAACAAGCCAGCAGGGGTCCAGAAGCCAGGCTTTCCTGCTCCGACCAATATTTTTTTGGTAAGAATGAGTGCAGAGTGGGCGGTGAGCGTATAACCCTCAGGAGTGCGTAGACGGGCCTGCCGGATGGTGCCAACAGCGTTGCGCACTTCTCCCCACACATAAGTTTGGGCGGTGGCCCGGCGGTTGGCAGAAGGACCGGGCGCACGCTTGGCGATGCGCTTTTTGATAAAATTACGGGCCATTTTGGTACGTAGTAACCAATTGAACGCCTTTTGCCAGCGCAAACGCCGATAAGTACGCGGATGTACCGTCGTAAAGGTTTCAATATTGGGAATCCCTGTCGTGTAAAAAGCGGTGGCCACATCGCCCCACGGGATAGCCATCACGAAGCGGCGCAGCCCGCCAAAATCCACTTCCATGGCCCGGTGGCCCAGTGGTACGGCCACAATGCGCCCGTCGCGGCGCATGGCTCCCCCATCGCCCAACCCCTCGGCCATAGTCCGGGCAGTACCCTGCGACAGGCCGCCACCCACATTGGCAAAGGCGAGCGCTAAGTGAGTAGCGTCGGGCAGTTGGCGGTGGAGGAACGCAGCCAGGCAATCCGTCGGCACCACATCGAAACCACTACCCGGTAGTAATGTAATGCCTTGCTCGCGGGCGCGATCATTCAGACTGGCCGCCAGCTCGAACACTGCAATCTCGCCGGTAATATCCAAGTAATGGGTGCGGGTGTCCAAGCAAGCTTCCAGCATTGGGCGGGCAGTGTGGGAAAACGGCCCCGCGCAATGCAACACTAAGGGCACATCGGCCAGTGCAGAGCGGGTCGCCGCTTTATCCGCCAAGTCGAAAATGCGGTACTCCAGCCCGTATTCGCGGGCCAGCGGCTTCACTTTATCAGCCGAGCGGCCTGCCAAGACGGGGGTAAGGCCATAGTGCCGGAGCAGCGGGAGCATCAGTTGAGCCGTGTAGCCGTTGGCACCGTAGAGCAGAAAGTCCATAATTATTTGGCGTCCTGCTTCGCAAATACTTTTTTCAATAGTTCGGTGGTGCGAGCCACCCTGTTATTGCGGATGTTCTTTTCCTCCTCACCAATCTTTCCAAATAGCCCTTTCAACGCTTGATTGGTGACGTAGTCGTCCAAATCATTGTTGACCTTAGTGACCAAAGGGATTCTATTATAGGCGTCAGCGGCTTTTTTCCACAAGTTATTTGCGCCAATTTTGTTGAGCGAACTGACAATCTTGGGATTGAACTTGCCGTACAGCTCAGTAGTGGTCGTCTTTTGCAGGTATGCAGTGGCCGAATTGTCCGCTCCCATCAAAATATTGGTGGCATCTTGAAAGGTCATTTGCCGGATGGCGGTTAGAAAGATCGGCCCGGCCTCTTTGGCGGCATCTTCGGCACCCCGATTCATTTTCTCGATCAATTCGCCTTCCAGATTGCTGAATCCCGGTACGTTTTTCAGTTTGTCGGTCACCTTGCGCACATCTTCGGGCAGCAGTATCTTGTAAACGCTTTTATAGAACCCATCGGTTTGGGCCAGTTGTCCGGCCCCCTTGGTAATGCCCTTGGACAAGGCTTCTTTTAGGCCGCGACCGATCTCTTCCAGGGAAGGCTCTGATAACACTTCATTGGCGACTTCTTTCAAAACGTCGCAAGCAGGCATCAACCATAATAGGGCAGATAATACCCACAAACCAGCAATTTTTCTCATAAACATGAATTTCATTAAAGACTAAAAATTCCGCACCACTTGGCCGCGATGGACAATACCAAGGACTTTACCTCGAAAGGCTTGGCCGATAAACGGCGTATTTTTCGATTTGGAAGCAATATTTTTCTCCGTGAATGTCCACTCTACATCTGGGTCGAAGAGGGTCAGGTCTGCCATTGCGCCCGGTTTTATTTCCGGGACGGGCAGACCCAACACCCGGCGTGGGGCCACGGCCAGTTTTTCCACCAACCCTTGGACGGACAACACTTGATGTAAATGTGACCGGCACAACGAAAAAGTAGTCTCCAAGCCGATCATGCCAAACTCGGCGTACGGGAATTCCAGGTTTTTGGCTTCTTCATGCCAGGGCGTGTGATTGCTGGCGATGATATCTATGGTGCCATCGACCACGCCCTCTACCAACGCTGCGACATCGGCTGCGCTACGCGAGGGCGGCAGTATCTTCCAATTGGCATCGAAGGCCCCTTGCGAAGAAGCGGTGTCGCCCAGCAGTAGATGGTCAGTAAAGCAAAGGTTGGCGACCGCCACGGAGGCAGTGACTGGCAGGCCAACCCGTTTGGCGGCCCTTATCAATTGCACACTCCGCGCCGTAGAAAGCAAGTGCAAGTGCAATCGCCCCTCCGCGTATTCCAGCAGGCTGAGGTCGCGTTGCACCATCAGTTCCTCGGCCAGTGCTGGCAACCCTTTCAGACCAAGCATGGTGCTGACCACACCCTCGTGCATTTGGCCGCTTTGCGCGATGGTATGGTGGTGTGGTATATTGATAATCAGCCCGTTGAAGGCCCGGGCGTACTGAATGGCCCGCAGTAGCAACCCGGCATCCTGTACAGATTGGCGACCGTCGGAAAAAGCGACGGCTCCCGCTTGGTGCATATCGAACAGTTCGGCCAGGTCTTTGCCCGCGCAGCCCGACGACACCGCTCCGATGGGGTGTACCGCAACCGGCCCGGCAGCGGTCTTGTTTAACACGTAGAGGACCTCCGATTTGGAATGCACTGCCGGATCGGTGTTGGGGAAAATGGCCAAGGCGGTGTAGCCGCCAGCCGCCGCAGCACGAGCCACGGAATAGAGGTCCTCCCGGTGTTCGTAGCCGGGGTCCGCAGCCTGTGCTCCAATATCCATCCAACCGGGTGACGCGCAGGCCCCAGCCAGGTCCCAGGTCTCCATATTGTTTTCCGTTGGCAATTCCGTGCCTACAGCCTCAATACGCCCATTTTGGATCAAGACGTCCTGCGGACCGGTCTGTTCCGTGGCTGTCACGAGCCTCACATTTTTAAGCAGCAGGTTCATTTGTTACCTATCGAACAATTGGTACCAAGAATTGTCACGGCTAACCCAACCCGGCGACCGACGATAGATCGTGACGTCGTTGCGCTTGATGAGCATTTCGTCCAGATAAAATGGCACGTCCACGCCCTTCTTCTGTAGAAAAATACGGGTGATGGAATTATTACTATACACCTCAAAAGGTAAATCAAACAAGGCCCATCCATTTACAATTTGCCGGAGGTGAAAACGCAACCCATCGTGTTGATAATGAATTTCATGCCCATCGTCGCGGTCGTTCTCGATGATTTTTACCTCAGCAGTCATACCCATATCCTCCTCTACGTAAATCCACAAGCTCAGGTTGTAGGGGTCTTTCGGAATCCGGTCTTTCCAAAGCCAGGTCGTGTCGGACATCCGGCCGATGTAGGCACCTTGGCCCTGGAAAACACGGAAAGCACTGTTCAGGGAGTCAAACGACTGCGTTACCAGCCAGCCGGATGCCCGTTCGCTGCGCCAGGGGCCAGTAGCAAATGTACCTTTCACGGTCATTTCTTCGTCTACCGCCCGCGTCTCCTCGCGGATGGCCAGGCGCAAGCTGTCAGGGGACAGCGAAAGGATACGAAGGTCAGGGTCATCGTACACGGGAGTAGCGTGCGCTACCAAGTGACGGTAACGGTGTTGCACTTCGTCCCAACGGCTGGGTTCAATCATAAGCGCGATGGGGCGATTGTTGGGCAGGTCGGCCAAAATAGCAGGCACCTGGCCGGGCAGGTTGACCAGCTGGACGGATTTCACCATTTCGCCCACGGAGGTGCGGCTCATGTTCACGCCCATATCGGGTATGCCCGTATGCAAGGCTGTCCCCTGTACTTTGGTATAGTGGCGGAAATCGTAGTCCAGCCAGATATTCTCTGACCCCACGTGGTAATAGGGCAAGGGTAGTAATCCTTGAAATTGGGAGAAATCCACTTGGTTCAACCAATGCTTGGGGTCTTTGGCAAAAACTTCGCGCTTGGCCAGATTTTCCCGCAGGGTCAGTTTCTTTATTTTCTGAAAAACAACTGCCTCATAGCCCAACAGCACCAGCGGTAGCAGTAAGATTACCCAGCGAAACCAGGCGAAACGTGCGCCTTGAAAGCCTTTGAAGTACAGGCTTTTGTGCCATAAAACGTAGAAGGCCAATATATTGATAATGTAATAAAAAGCCCAGGTGAAGCGGCCCAAGCCCCGGAACTGCCGCAGTGGGCCAAATAAATTGACCATCCATTCCATACCTTTGATGGCAAAAGGAAAGCCACAGGAAAATAGCAGGAGGAGCAGGGCAGCCGAAAATATTCCAGCTAAATAGCGTTTTTGCACCCGGTGGTGGGCCATTTCGTCCCAAGCCGGATCGAACAGGCGAAACCGGCGGCGGAGCGTCCACAAGAAAAAACCAAGGGCCACCAATCCAATGTAGGTCTGCGTCTCACCATCTACCCGGCGTATAGCGATGATGTTCCGATCCACCCATTGGTAGATTGGGAACTGTTCGTAAGGCAGGAAAACGCCTTCCCAGTAACCGATATAGGTGGTAAAACCGTAGGGATTGGCCGGTCGGTCGGGGGAGTAGTCGGCCCAATGAATCCAGATGTTGAGCAGAACAAACGGCAGCAATACCATGACCACCAAGTGACTGATGCGCGACCGAAGATTGCGAAAAGTCGGCTCTTTAAACAGTTGGAATAACATATACAGGCCCAAGAACAGGGCCGCCAAACCTAAGTAGTAAAAGTGTAATTGCGCGGCAAACCACACCAATACGCCGATCTGTACGCTTTGGTAACGTCGGCTAGACCGCACCTCATAGCGATACAACAACAATAATAACAGCGGAAATACCCAGGTATGCGATAGGCCAAAATGCCCATCGAAGCGGCCATATTGCGGCGACATAAATAAAATGCCGAGGGCCGCCAATCCAGCGTACCACATTGGCAGGTGCAGCCGATGGAGCAACAAGAACAGGACGCCTGCCCCAAACAGCAGCGACAGCAACTGCACCACGTTTACTACGCCCACCGTGCGGCCACTTAGGTCTTCCACATGTTGGCTCCACCATTGCATCCCGGCACTTAATATCGGCTGGTTGTCGGTGAAAAGCACGTGTTCGCCATAGGGGTAGTTCATGCCGCCATAATGCACGTAGCTCGAGTCGTGGCGCACGTGCCAGGAGGTGGTCATGTAGTTTTTGAAGCCATCGGGCGATTCGCCAAACATGAAGGCGTTGGGGTCTTGCAACCACTCCCCGTGCCGCAGCCATAGGAGTGCAAACGCTACCAATACCACCAGCCAGAAACCCCAAAACGCATGGGAGCGTTTGGGCGAAGCCAGGTTGTGCAGTGTGGTCTCGATACTTTCTTCTACGGCCTTGATGCCCGTTGGATGTGACATGGTTGTATTTTTTATTGGAGGAGTGGCGTATTTGAGTAATCACGTGTTTTGATCAAATACTCGCATCCTCACCTCCAAACACCTACCTTTTCCTCCACAACAGCCATAAAAAATTGCGGCCCTCCGTGGCCAGAATGCGCCAGCCGACCTTGCTGAACACTACGCCGTCGCGCAATTGCACGGGTACTGGCGTCACGGGTATGCGTCCGTTGGCGAGCATCAGGAACTCAAGATCGAACAGAAAACGGTCGATGGTCGTTTCCAAAAAGATGCCGCGCCCGGCTTGGTCAAAAGCCTTCAAACCACACTGCGAATCGCCGATGGGCTGCCGCAGCACGTTGCGCAACAGCCAACGCAAAGCTTGCGATAACCAACGCCGGAACAGCGGCACGTGTTCATAATACGCTGTGTCGCGATTGCCGGCTGCGATGCCGCCTCGTGCGCGCAACACCTCCACCACACTCCGCATACTCTCCAGCGTGTAGGGGAAATCAGTGTCGGTCACCACGTAGAAATCTGGTTGCCCAACGGCCACGCCCTGCCGCAAGGCATAGCCTTTACCGTGATTCTCGCCATAGCTCACCACTTGGACTTCCGGCAGTATTTGCTGCAACTGCTTGAAATTCAACGCTGTGGCATTGCGTATCGAACCATCATTCACTACTATCAATCCAACCGTGTCCACCAAATCCGCGATGACCGTTTGAAAGGCAGTAAATCGCGCCGCCAATGCCGCTTCCCAACCCGATGGCGGATTGTAGCAAGGCACAATGAGGTGGAGGGTGGACAAAACAGTACTTGAGCAAATAGGTGAAGTGAAACCCGTTTTTTTCGACGCGCAAAAATAGAAAAAGGTTTGCTCAATTCCTGACCACCATCAGTTTCCCACTCTGCATACGCCCATCTTTCAGAATACGGATGGTGTAAAATCCGGGTGCTAAGTCACTGACGTTCACTGTATTTGGTCCAGGCTGTGGTTTTTCCAATTTGCGCACCGCTTGCCCTTCCGCATTGTAGATTGTGACCGATTGTACGGCAAAAGGTAGATCGAGGGTAAACTGGGTGTTGGCCGGGTTGGGATAATACAGGGCTTGCCACGGGGCGGGCTGCGGCTGATTGGGCTGGGCTTGCGGGTCTTCAAAAAGAATGGCGGATTGCCCGGCGCAAGTCTTGATCGTGGTGTATTCGGTGATGAGGCGCACCAGCAGATCGTTTAGCAACTCCACTTTGTACTCGTCGGTGGTCGGTTCGATATGCTTGCCACCGATACCGCTGTGGTCGGTGAGGAAAACATAGGTGCCGTTGGTGGCCAGGCCAAAGAACTTCATCAAAAACTCGGTGTCTTTTTGGATGCCGCTGGCAGTGACCGGCACGATACGAATGCCCAGCCGGGCCGCTTCCCGGATGCTGCGTTGCAGGCTGGCGTTCACTTCGGGCAATTGGTGCGGGCTGGCATCCAGCACCAGGAAACAAATGCGGGCAATGGCATGGTCACTCCATTTTTGACTAAAGATGGCTTCTTCCAAAGCACTGTGTACGGCTTCGGGAAAATCGCCGCCGCCGCCCGCAAACTGTTTCCCGATGAAGTCGACCGTCTTGGGAATGTCAGCGGAGAGGCCACTGCTTTTAGTGATATACTCATCGCCCAAGTCGCGGTAGAACACCGTACCCATGCGAAAAGCCAATTCCGGCTGGCGGCTTTTGGCGCGTCCGATCACATCCAAAAGCTCCGTCTTCAGGTACTCAATCTCGTCGCCCATGCTACCGGTGGCATCCACGGCCCAGACGATGTCCACCTCTTTGGGAGCCTGGCACTCCACATTGATCTGGTGGCGGTTAAGACCGTCTTTAGCGGCTTTGGGTTGGCCTAAATCGTGCTTTTGGCCATTGATCCAAGCCTCGGCTCGCAGAGAGGCGACTTCTTTTTGATCGAACAGGTTTGCCCACAGCTCCGCTTTGCCGGTATTGTCGGTGCGGGCCTCCCAGATCATTCCGCCATTGGTAGCATGAAGTTGTACCACTGCATCGGACACGGGGAAGTCCTGCGCATTGGTGAGCATTACAGTGTAGCGGTTTTTTGGGAAAAAGCCGTACATCGTCTCATATTGGGTGATTTCCCCGTCGGTCAGCAGATCGAGCCAGTGCTTGCTCCAATTGTGCAGGTCGTTCCATTCGCCAGCGGTGAGCAGGCCGGCGCGGGGAGTGGGTGGTTCGGGGATGCCGGGGGAAGGGGTGTCCAGTTCTTTGTCAGCCAGTCTCGCATATTCCTCGCCTTCATCCATGACTTCTATACGTTCTTCATAGGTTTCTGGCTCAAAAGCTACGCGCACCCGCCGACTGACACCGTCAATCACTACCCGGTCATCGTCTGCCGGAAGGCCAGATTCCGGGTTAAGCTTTTTTGTATGAAATGTGTTTCCCTTGTAAGGATTTTCGGGAGCCGATACTTTGGGAGCCACTGGAAGGGGCGTAGAGGACACTGGAGAACTATATTCGGCAGGGCTGGAAGTACGCGCGCCTTTTATAACAATTTCGCTTGGGGAAGGAGGGGGTGGGATCGATGCAACAGCAGAGTCCGCCTTCCCACGCGGGGCGAATTTGGCTGGAGATTCTTTTTTTCGGGCCTTTTCACCATCACTACTGGCAGTGGTGACCCTTCCAGCTGGAGCAGTAGTCATCGCCGACACGTTGCTCACTTCGCGACGGGACACGGCGTACCCGACTACTACGCACTCATCCAAAACAGCACCGGCAGAAAGAATAACATCTAATGTATTAGACTGATTTGCAACTATTTGCACGTCCGTAATCTTTTGGGCAGTATAGCCTGTGTAGCTAAATTCTACCGTATAGGTGCCGGGGTCCAGTTGGAGGCTGTATTGCCCATGCACATCGGTGACTGCTCCTTTCACCAATTTGCGGTCTTTGGTTACCTGAACCGTGACCCCAATCAGGGCTTCTTTGTGGATACTGTCTTTGACCACTCCCGTGAGGGTAGTTTCGGTGACAGGGTGCAAGCCAACCATACCGAGCAGGGCGGAGCAAAACAAGAGGAAGAATGCTTTCATGTGCTTTATTTTTTAAGATAAAAAAATCACTTTCGGATAATCAGATGTTGGCCAGAGGCGAAATGCACACGGCAAAGGAATTTGGAGATGCCCAAAAATACTTGACAAAACGGGAGTTGAGGACAGTTCACAAAATCAAGTAAATTTGGACATAGAAAAAGGACAAGCATCAATGTCAAAAAAGGTTGGGTCCGTCAAACGGGAGCGGCGGTATTTTTCAGAGGCGGCTCGCAAAAGCATAGTGGAAGAGAT